>DASPMH010000797.1:0-3455 GCA_035627175.1 Terriglobales bacterium
GGTGAATTGACAGTGCGCCGGACCGGCTGGTATCGCCAACGAGACTAACAAATGTTCGTCTGATGCTGTTGCCGACTCACTCCGCCTTCCTGCGCCACCAGGCGACACGCTGCGGCGAGCGCGGCGGGCTGATCTGGCGCGATGCGCCCTACTCCTTCACTGCCGTGGCTGCTGCCTCCGAGCGCATCGCCGGGTGGCTGGCGCGCTGCGGCATCGGCCGCAACGATTCGGTGTTGATCGTCATGGGCAACCAACCGGCTCTGATCGCTGCCTTCTACGGCTGCTGGAGCATCGGCGCGACGGTGGTCCCCGCCAACGCGCGCAGCACTGCCGGCGAAATCGAGGCGATGGCAGGCCATGCACGGGCTCGCATGGTGCTGTGCGACGCCGAGCGTGCCGAGGTGGTCCGCGAAGCCGCGCGCGCCGCACCCATCGCGGCGGGATGCATTCCCGGCGATCTCACCGCCGGCCCGAAGCTGACGGTGCGGGGCCGGGCGCGCACATCACGCGAGCCTCGACTTCCCGGCAGCGAAGATCTCGCCGTCTTGACCTTCACTTCCGGCACCACGAGCAAGCCCAAGGGCGTGATGCTGACCCACGCCAACCTGCTCTGGTCAGCACTCGCCTGCGCAACGGCGCGCGGCGATAGCCCCGACGGCGTCGGCCTCTGTTTGAGCCCGTTGAGTCACACTCCGGTGTTCGTCTCGCATCTGCTCTGTCGGCTGCTCCTCGGACAGAGCGCCGTCCTCTTCGACAAGGTCGAAGCCGATGCGGTGCTCGCTGCGATCGAACGGCACCGCGTCACCGATCTCCCTCTGATCGCCGGGATGGTGTTGTCGTTTCTCGAGCTCGGCCGCATCGCGGAGCGCCGCCGCCGGAGCTTGCGCAAGGTCAGCATCGGCGGCGCGCCGACGACGATGGCTGCCAAGCGCCAGCTGGCGGAGCTTTTCGCCGGCGCCGAGATCATCGAAGCCTACGGCCAGAGCGAATCGACCGACGGCGTCTGCATGACCCGCGGCCGAGAGGCGATCGAGCGGCCGGGTACGATCGGCCGCGCCAATCCCTACGTTTCGGTGCGGATCCGGCGGGCGGACCGTACATTTGCCGCCGCCGGTGAACAGGGTGAGATCGTCATCGGCGGACCGACCGTGATGCGCGGCTACTACCGCGATCACGCCGCCACCACCGCGCAACTGCGCCAGGGCTGGCTCCACACCGGCGATCTCGGCCGGGCCGACGAGGAAGGATTCTTCTACATCACCGGCAGGCTCAAGGACCTGATCATCAGCGGCGGCGAGAACATCGCACCTGCCGAGGTCGAAGAGGTGTTGCGGCGCCATCCCGACATCGCCGACGTCGCGGTGATCGGCACTCCTCATCCGCGTTGGGGCGAGCAGGTGACCGCGGTCGTCGTTCCCCGGCCGGGTGCGAACCTGACGGGAGCAGGCATCCGCGACTTCGCCGCGGAGCATCTCGCCGCTTTCAAGAAGCCGCGGCGGGTCGAGATCGTCGACTCGCTTCCGCGCAATGCCACCAACAAGGTACAGACGGGCATGCTCAAGCAGATGTTCGGGAAGGATTCGTGATGGAGAACCGTGGTCCGCTCAAGGGCATCCGAGTCGTCGATCTCAGCCATCAAGCAGCGGGTCCGTGGTGCACGACGCTGCTGGGCGACATGGGAGCGGATGTCTGGAAGATCGAGAAGCCCGGCCGCGGCGACAGTATCCGCTACGCTCGCGGGGCCGATCCGGAAATCGGCAGCTTCAATTTCTGGGGACTCAATCGCAATAAGCGTTCGGTCGGCATCGACATCAAGCATCCCGACGGCGTGGCGCTGGTGCGCGAGATGGCGAGCAGCGCCGACGTTGTCGTCGAGAACTTCCGCCCCGGCGTCACCGATCGCCTCGGTCTCGGCTACGACGACCTGCGCCAGCTCAACCCCAAGTTGATCTACGCCTCGATCACCGCCTTCGGTCCGACCGGCCCGTGGGCTCAGAACCCGGGGATGGATCTGATCCTGCAAGCGACCGGCGGCATGATGGGCTTGAGCGGCTTCCCCGGCGGACCGCCGGTCAAAGCCGCCGGTCCCGTCGCTGATATTTCGTCAGGAATTTACTGCGCCTATGCGATCAGCCTGGCGCTCTATCATCGCCAGAAGACGGGCATCGGCCAGCGCATCGACCTGACCATGCTCGACGCGGTGATCTCCCTGCTCGCCGATATCTCGACGTCGTACCTCAACACCGGTCATCAGTACGAAAAGTTCGGCAACGGCCATCCCGACTTGGTGCCGTATCAGGCGTTCGAAGCCTCCGACGGTTACTTCATCGTCGCCTGCCTGACCAATGCCTTCTACCGCCGCCTGTGCGAAGGTCTCGGTCGTGCCGATCTGATCGACGATCCCCGCTTCGCCACCAACCACGCCCGCTGCCAGAATCGCGAGGCGATCGTCGCCGAGCTGCAAGCGATCTTCCGCACCGATTGCCGCGATCATTGGATTCAGCTCTGTGTCGAGAACGATCTGCCGGCCTGCCGCGTCAACGGCCTGGGCGAGCTGTTCGAGATGGACCAGCTCAAGGCGATCGGCTCGGTCGCCGAGTGGCAGCATCCGATCCAGGGCAAGTTTCGTACGATGAATGTTCCGATTCACCTCAGCGAGACGCCTGGCGCCCTGCGCATCCCGCCGGCTCGCCTCGGCGAGCACACGGCCGAAGTTTTGCGCGAGCTCGGCAAGACCGACGAGCAAATCCAGCGGCTGCAGAGCGACGGCCCCTGTGCCGTGCCGCCGCCGAAGAGCCGATGAACATCCTCTACGAAGTCACCGATCACGTCGCGACGATCACCTTCCATCGTCCCGAGGCGCGCAACGCCTTGTTGCCCGAGATGGGCGATGCGCTCGTCGATCTGGTGCGGCAGGCGGAGAGCCAGGATGACGTGCGGGTGATTGTGCTGACAGGAGCCGGCAGCGCCTTCTCTGCCGGTGCGGACATCAAACTGATGGGTCGCGGCGATCGCCTGGGGCGCAGCGCTCTGGTCGGGCGCGAGCGCAATCTGCACGGCTCGTGGGTGACCGAGCAGCTGATGCAGCGGCAAAAGCCGATGATCGCCGCCGTCAACGGCGTGGTCGCGGGTATGGCCTGTGCCTATGTCCTCGCCTGCGATTTCGCCATCGCCGACGCCGCGGCGCGCTTCGTCTTCGGCTTCATCAAGCTCGGCTTCGTGCCCGATTCCGGTTCGACCTATCTGCTGTCGAAACGGATCGGGGTGGCGCAGGCACAGCGCATCGCCTTATTGGGCGAGCCGATCGACGCGGGCGAAGCGCTCCGGCTCGGCTTGGTGCAAGAGCTGGTCGATAGCGTGAATTTTCGCGTTCGGGTGGCGCAGGTGACCAGCAGTATTGCCGCGCAGCCACCCCATGCGGTGCGTCTGACGCGGACGCTGATTGCCAACGCGCA
>DASPMH010000798.1:0-3657 GCA_035627175.1 Terriglobales bacterium
CGGACGCGGAAGGTCGAGCCGCGGCCGGGCTCGCTCTCTACGGCGATCGAGCCGCCGAGGAGATCGATCAAGCGGCGGGAGATATGGAGGCCGAGGCCGACACCGCCGAGGACCTGCGCCGTGCCGGAGCGCAGTTGCTCAAAGGGCTCGAATATCCTCGGCAGCATCTCCGCCGGGATGCCGACGCCGGTGTCGCGCACCGATAGTTCGACCGCATCGACGCTCGGCTCGGCGGAGACCCGGACGCTACCGCGTTCGGTATATTTCAGCGCGTTGCCGATCAGGTTCTTGAGCACCATCCGCAACTTGAGCGGATCGGTGCGCAAGGCCAGATCTCCCTCGGCATGCCACGCCAAGCCGACCTCGGATCGGCGCGGCACTTTTTCCACTTCCGCCACCAGCTCGGCGAGCAGATCGGCGATGTCCACTGTCTGCAGCTCGAGAGTGATGTCGGGTCGTTCGAGGCGACTCAGGTTCAAGGTAGCCGTGACCAGATCGAGCAGCTCGCGGCTGCATCGCGCACAACGCTCGACGGCATCGAGCTGTTCGGCATTGAGCCCACCGAGCTGCTCCTCGCGCAGCAGATCGGCGTAGCCGATGATCACGTGGAGCGGTGTGCGCAGCTCGTGCGAGACGTTGCCGACGAAGTCGGCGCGCGAGCGATTGGCGCGCTCGAGTGCTTCGATCAGCTCGATATTGCGCAATACCAACGAGCCGGTCTGAGAAATGCCGCGGGCGAGACGATGCTGCGCCGGGGACAGCTCTGCTTGCGCCGGGACGCGAAAGCCGAGCTCGACCAATCCGCAAACGTGGTCGCCGTGGCGCAAGGCGAACGACAGTTGATGCATCGCGCCGAGCGCTTGCAAAGGTTGGCTGCAAGTGTCGGGCGTACTGCGCACGACGACATCGTCACGTCGCAAGCCACGCAACATCATCCGCGCCGTATCAGGAGGAATCGCGGCCAGCTGCAGCCGCTCCCATTCGGCAACGGTCAAACCATGAGCCGCAACCGGCCGCAGTGTGCCGTCGCCACCATCACGCAGATAGGCGACGCTGACGTCGGCGGAGAACAGATCGCTGGCGCGGGCGGACAGACGCTCCAGCAGCGGCGGCGTTTGCTGTGCTCCGATCAGCTCACGGGGAAGACGAGCCAGTGCCGCCCAGGTTCGACGCTCCTCATCGCTGCGGGTCTCCGCGTAGGCGATGCGCCGCAGCACCAACCACGAAAGACTGAGACCGACGATCAGCAACAGCAGTGCGGCGACACGCACCAAGCCTTCGAGGAGGCGATCGGCGTTGCGGCTCAAGGCACCGAGCGTCGCCGAGAATTCGTTTTCGAGCTCAGTCAGCTCCAAGTCGATCTCATGCAGCTGCGCTAGCAGCGGCTCGAGCTCGCCCGCCGATTGGGCCGGCGAGGACAGCTCGCGGTCGATCCGCTCGGCGACGGCCAACAATTGCAGCAAGGGGGTATCGGCGCGCGCCCAGATGTCGACGGCACGATCGACGTGGGCCAAGTTGCGAAAGCGCCGGAATAGAAGGATCAGTTTGGGCACATCGTCCGGGTGGTTGCCGCCTTGGAGAAAGCCGCGCTCGGCAATGGCGACGTCCGGTTCCGACTTCTCCAGCTCGATCCGCGCCACGCGATCGCCGAGTAAGACCTCGATGCTGCGCTCGAATTGGAGGTAGACCGAGCGATCGCGTGTCGCCGCATAGCGCAGCAAAGCATTGACCGATTCTTTGTGACCTTTCGACCACAATCCTTCGCCGGCAACGTAGGCGCGCACGCCGGCGAGAATGTCGACACGGATCTGCGCGATGCAGAACACTGCCGACAGGATCATGACGAAGAGGGAGATGATTACCAGCACGCGCTTGGCGGTGGTCGCGCGGAGAATGCGCGCCCCCGAGGCGTGCAGCAGATTACGCATTCATCGTCGCTTAAGTAAAAACTTTAGAAGCATCGAGAGCTTAGGTTCGCCGGGGATACGCAACCGATGTGCCGCCGCAGCAACTCGACCGGAGCGCTTGACTGAAGGATGACGCCGGTCGAATGTCGGTCGAATTGTTGACGACATGACCGAGCCACGACAGTACGCGCTTGCTTCGCTCTTCGGTCCCGCGACCATCGACATGATCGGCCATACGCCTCATGCAAAGCGTTTGCGCATGCGAGTGATCGAGACGGGACCGGCGATGGCGGTGATCACGCTGCCGTATCATGAGGAGCTCGTCGGCGATCCATCGCGAGGCGTGATCTTCGGCGGCGCGATCACCACACTGCTCGATCATGCCTCCGGCCTTTGTGTCGCTTGCGCGCTGCCCGAGCTGACGGCGATCGCGACCATCGATCTGCGGGTCGATTACCTGCGCGCGGCGCAGCCGGAGCACGACCTGTTTGCCCGCACCGAATGCTACAAGGTCACTCGCAATGTCGCCTTCGTCCGCGGCACCGCCTGGGAGCACGACGCGGCCGACCCGTTCGCGACGAGCCACGGTACCTTCATGCTCGGCGCCAACCCGAGTGAGATCTGGCTCGGGCGGTTAGTGAAGAATGACTGAGCTGCTCGATGCGATTCCGTACGCTCGCTTTCTCGGAGTCAACATCGAACGCTGCGAAGGTGGTTGGCACTGCATCCTGCCTTTCCGTGACGAGCTCGTCGGCAATGCTCGCCTACCTGCAATTCATGGCGGTGTCCTCGGCGCCTTTCTCGAATTGACCGCGGTCTTGCACCTGATCGAGGCGAACAGCTCGCGCATCCCCAAACCGATCAATTTCACCGTCGATTATCTGCGCTCGGCGGGACCGCGCGACACCCGCGCGCGGGCGACCATCTTCAAGCTCGGCCGGCGCATCGCCAACGTCCACGTCGTTGCCTGGCAGGAAGACCAGTCCAAGCCGGTCGCCTCCGGTAACGGCAAATTTCTTCTCAAGGTCTGAGCCGAGCGACGTTCCTTCGCTCGCAGCGCCGTGCTATCGCCGACCGGCGCGATAGGCGCCGAGGGGTTGCACCATGCCGTACACGACATCGACCGACGGTACACAGATCCATTACGAGCTTCATGGCGAGGGCGAACCGGTCCTGCTGATCATGGGCCTCGGCTCGAACGCCTACGGCTGGTACCGCACCATCCCCTGGCTGGCGCCGCACTATCAGGTGATCGCCTTCGACAACCGTGGCACCGGCCGGTCGGACGTTCCCGAAGGAGCGTATTCGATCGCGCAGATGGCCGAAGACGCGGCGGCGGTGCTCGCAGCCGCCGGCCATGCCAGCGCTCACGTCGTCGGCGCCTCGCTCGGAGGCATGATTGCTCAGCGCTTGGCGCTCGCCCATCCGGCGAAATTGCGCTCGCTGGTGCTGATCTGCACCACACCCGGCGGCGAGCGGGCGGTGCGACCGGGGCCCGAGGTACTCGCGGCGATGATGCAAGGCGGCGACGACCCGGCGCAGATCTATCGCCGCAATGCTTGGTTCCTCTACGGCCAGAACACCCTCAGCTACCATCCCGAGCGCATCGATGAGGATCTCCAGTACCGCAACAAGATCCCGACCCAGCCGCTCGGCTACCTCGGCCAGCTGCAAGCCGCGCTCGGCCATGATGCCTGGGACGATCTGCCCGCGATCGGCGTGCCGACACTGGTGGTCCACGGCGATTGCG
>DASPMH010000799.1:0-5331 GCA_035627175.1 Terriglobales bacterium
GAGCAGGGCGCCGTCGGGGGCGAAGATCATATGGTAGCCGTCGGCAATCAGATCTTCCGCCCACACGACGTCGGTGCGACCGGTCTGCGGATCGACGCGCAGAATTCTGCTTTCATCTCCCGCCTTGCCTTCATCCAAAACGAACAGCGCACCGCTCGGATCCAACGCTAGTGCGTGAGGCTCATGCAAAAGCGTATCCCCCGCGACTTCGGTGAGCTTCCCGCTATCCAAGTCGACATGGAAGAGATGACCCGGTTGGTAATCCGATTTGCCAAACGTGTCGTTGAAGGTGACCAACAGCTCGCTGTCCGACAGACGAAGAATCGCTCGCGGCCAGCGCGCCACGCCTGGCGGGCTTTCGAACAACAGCGTCGCCGATTGCGTCCGCAGATCGACCCGGAAGACCCCGCCGAGCCCGCCCGAGCAGCACCATGGCGAAGCCACCAGGAGCGTGCCGCCCGGCTCCTCGACCAAGGCGAGGCCGCGCACCAGGGCCGGTAGCTCCATCACCAGTGTCTGCGATCCCGATCGCGGATCGATGCGCAGCAAGGTGATCGCCCCTTCTCGGTCGGAGATCACCAACAGCTGACCGGATTTCTCGAGAACTATTCCCCCCGGCCCATTCAGCGCATGGCGATCGGTCAACACCCGCACTTCCGTGCCGTCGAGATCGGCGGCGAGTATCTTGCCCAGGGATTTGTCGGCAATGAACAGACACGGCTGCGAATGCACCGTGCATGCGCCAGCGCGGCATCGGTCCGCGCCGGTGCAGGATAGACCGTCGTCGCAACCCGAACCGTCCGCCACGACCGTACAACTCGACGGCGCGCCGCTGCACTGGTGACACGCCTCGACGATGCAGCGATCGCTACAGCCGTCGCCGGAGACAACGCCACCATCATCACACTGCTCGCCGCGATCGACCGCGCCGTCGCCGCAGCGGCCACAGGCGTAATCGTCGATGATCACGTCGAGGCCTTCGCCTGCGACATGCACCGCACCGTCGGAGCCAAAGCGAAGCTGCAGCGCTTGCTGCCCGTAAGCGACACTCAGCTCGCCGCCGCGCAGACAAAGCTCTCCAAAATGAGAAGACAACGGCTCGATTGTATCGAGCACGACCGCGCCGCCCAGAATCGACGAGCCAATTCGTCCGTCGATCTCGACGAGGTCGCGATGGCGCTGGCGCTGGACGGCAAGAGTCGACGCATTTGCGCATGCGCCGCCGGTGCCGCCGGAATCGAGCGTCCGCACCGGTCCACTCAAAGTCGTAGCGATCACCCCCGGCTGACAATCGAAATCGGGGCGAGGCTCGTCGAAACGCACCGCCGTAGCGGTTGCGGCGAAGCGCAAGCCGATCTCCTGGCCATCGAAGTGCGAGAAGCGGACATCTCCGTCGAAGCTCCCGTCGCCACCGCGCACGCGGCACGGCCCGTCGCTCAAAAAGAAGCTGCGCACGTAGATTTCGAGATCGAAATGCGTCGCCGCTCCAGCGGTGCTGTGAAGATCGCGCATTTCACCGTCGATGTTGGCGTCGATGCGGAACTCGAGAGGAATGAGGAGATCGGGGCAGGAGCCGCGTCCGGTAATAACAATGCTGCCTTCGAAAGCACCGCGGCCCTCGGGGCCATCGACCTCGCATTCGATCAACGAAATCGGAATCCGCAAACGTCCCGGGCCAGGCTCGCTGCAGCTGTTGTCGAATCGGCCGGCTGTAGCACACGTGCCGGGTTTCGGTCCGGCACCGCCAACCGCGAGTGATACCGGCAGCGCCACTGCCGGCGCGTAAGCGAGGCTGCGCACCAGCGACACCACCGCCCGCGCCAACATTTCAGGCGGGGGTGCGACACAGCCGTTCAAGGCATCACTGATGCCGGCGACTACTTCATCGACGGTCACCGCGCCGTCGTCGTTGGCGTCGGCGCACGAGCAATCCGTCAGCGGTGCCTGTCCGAGCGAGAGATTGACCAGGCGCAGCAACTCGTCGACGGTCACCGCACTCGAGGCGTCGCAGTCGGCGGCGCAGGAGAGCGGCGAAACGACCGTCGCCTCGGCCCGGCCTGCGACGGCGGCAAACAACGCGATCGCGAGCCCAGCGATACGGACTCGCCGGCCGCGGCCGCGAAGCCCTACGATGATCGGCAGCAGCGCCAGCCACGGCGAAGAGCGGGATCCACCCGGCTGGAGCTGACAGCCAGACTCATCGAGCCCGTTCGATGCCAGCGCCGTCGGTGTCGCTGCAGGGCGAACCGTCGGCGTGGGCGGCGGCGGCGAACAGGCGTCGCCAATCCCGTCGTGATCGCGATCGCTTTGATCCGGATTACGCTCATGCGGGCAATTGTCGAATGGGTCGGGCATCTCATCACCATCAGAGTCGCGGGCGACGGCAGTGATCAACTCGGCACGGCAATGCGCGCCTTGTGGACAATCGCCGGCAGTGCTGCAGGTCCCATGGGCGCGATGACAGCGCCGCTCGCCATGCTCCAACGTCATGCAGAATTCTCCCGTACCACATGCGCGCTCACCGCCGGCGCACTCCGTGCCGACATCTTCGATGCATTGTCCGGCGCCCGTGAATGTCGCCGCTGCGCTGGACAGGGGATCGATCACCGCCTGCCGCTCCCGACCCGTGTCGCGGCAACGCGCCGGCACGCCGCAATCGGCATCGGTGCTGCAGCTGCCGCGAGCGCTGTGGCAGGTACCAAGGCCGGGGCGATCGGGAACACAAAATTCGCCGGCGCCGCACGATGCGTCGGCCGTGTCGGTGCGACAGTCGATGCCGAGGTTCTCGATGCACTCGCCGGGCGGCAAGTAACAAGTCGCGGGCGGTTGGCACTCGGCGGAGTGGACGCAAGCGCGGCCGTCGTCGCTACAGATGCCGGCGTTGATCGCACCCAGAACGGTGACCCTTGGTGGGCCACCGCTTACGGCGGCAGTTCGCGGATTCGTCGGGCCCGCCGCCGACCTCCCCCTTGCCCCTTCGTTAGAAAGGAGGGGGGACGGAGGAGGTAAGGACATCGCTTGTAGGATCAGGTCGGCAAGGTCACCGTCGCCGTTGAGGTCGCTGCCCTGCTCGGCTTCGAGAGTCAGGAAGCGGACCGTCGCGCTGAGCACCCGGTACGGCAGGCGCGGATCGCATGCCTCCAAGCGGCACGGCGTCGCGGTCTGACCGCTATTGACCACGACACCACTCTGCAGATCGAACACCTGCAGAACGACATCGTCGAGGTCGCCATCGTCATTGAGGCTTCGTCCCTGCACCCTTTCGGCAGTGCGGAAGGCTACCAGCGTCGCGCCCGCGACGACATCTTCGGCGGCTTGACCGGTGTTGGTCAGCGTTTGCGATGCCGGATCGTAAATTTGCAGAACGCGGTCGATATGATCACCGTCGCCGTTGAGATCCGCGCCTTGCATCGCTTCCGGCGTCAGGATCGCGATGTGCTCACCGGCGACACGCACGTCATCCGCCGCCTGCGCGACATTGTGACAGTCCGCCGGCGACTCGAGCGGAGCAACACAAAGGACACCGTCTTCGCGATCGCCATCGCCGTTGCGATCGCGATCCGCGTGGTCGGCCTCGCTGACCAGCATCGCGATCCAGCGGTCCGACAGAACCGCACGGCTGGCGGCGACGGCGAGGTTGTGGACCCCCGCATCATAGAGATGAACGATGCTGTCGGCGGCGTCGCCGTCGCCATTGCGGTCGGCGACCGATGCCTCGAGCTCCGGCTCGGGGACCAGAAACACGGCTCGTCCGCCGGCAACCTCGACGGCGCTAGCGGGCGCAAGCGTCGAAACGATCGCTCGCTCGCCAGCGGTATCGAGCACGCGCAGGACGGTGTCGGCGATGTCGCCGTCACCGTTGAGATCCCGGTCGAGCGCGGTTGGATCCGGCTCGCTGACGAACACTTGCGAGCACGGCGCTACGAGATCGTCGGCGCATGCAACGCCGGCGTCACCCTCGACGAGGTTGGTGGCGCGGCTCTCGAATGCGATGCGCTCACCAGCAGCGGACAAAAACGGCTGCGACGAGCTGCCGTCGCCGTCATCGCCGTCAGCGGCAACGCTGATACGCTCCGTGAATCCGGTCAAGCGATCGTGGCGGAAGACATCGGTGCAATTGCGCAGGCGGCCGTCGAGCTCGTCGCGGCAGAAGACGTTGTCGTCACCGGCGACGAGATTGTCAGCGTCGCTGGCGAAGACGGCGAAGCGGCCGTCGCCGGACAGAGCGCCGATCCTGCTGATCGAGGCAGCGTTGGCCTGAGTACCGTCGGAAGCGACGCTGATCCGCGCGGTAGTGCCGCTGGCGAGATCCCGCACGAAGACATCGGTGACGCCATTGGTATCGCCGGCGACGAGATTCGAGGCGGCACTTTCCATCGCCAGCGAGTTGCCATCGGCGGATAGGGCGGCGTGCGAGCTTGCGTAGTTGCCGACCTCACCGGTCGAGCTGCGACTAGCGACCGTGGGTAGGTCCGCCTCGTTCTGCCGCAAAAATACATCGGCACAGCTCGAGGAAGGGCTGCCGATGTTGAGGCAAAAGCTGTTGAAACCGGGGTCGAGCCGCCCATCGTCGGTAACGCTGGAAAAAACTACCAGCTCAGCGCGAGTCGACAGTGCCGGCGGCTGGAGCAAGACGTCATTCGAGAACAAGCGATGCCGGGGAAGAAGCCCGTCGTCGAGAATCCCGTTGCCGTCGCTATCGCGATCCCGCAGCAAGCCACGCCAGACGCGATCCGAGGCACCACCCGTTTCGGGAATCTCGCGGGTCAGGTTGAAGCTCAGCGTATTGAACGCAACCAACCGTCCGTCGGCGGAGATGGTCGGGTTGCGTGAATCACGCTCGCCCGCTTGACCCGCCGAGTTGACGCTGATCAGCGTCGAATGCTCCCCATCGCGGTCGTGGACGAAGACCTGACTGACGCCGGCCAGGTCGCGCACGGCTACCGCTGCGTAGCGGCCGTCGTGCGACAGCGAAGCGGCCGTAGTCGGTGACGACGGCGCGACCATCGCGGAGTCGATATGCAATGCCTCGGTCAAGCCGGTGGTCAGGTCATGCCGATAGGTAGTTGCCGCGGCGGGCGCGTCGCTCGATAAGTTGGCCGCCGCGCTTTCGAAGGCGACGAAGCGGCCGTCGCCTGACAGCACCGGCCGGCTGGCGGCGACATCGGCCGGTTCGCCGGCTGAAGAAACGCTGGCGCGGCGCAGGCGGCGGCGGCTCTGGGCCGCCTCGGAGGTGCGGAAGAACACCAAGCCGTCCGAGATGGCGAGGCTCCGTCCATTGATCACGGGCGCCGGCTCGATCACCACGTTCATACCTTCGGTCAGCTCTCT
>DASPMH010000800.1:0-4387 GCA_035627175.1 Terriglobales bacterium
GGGCACTGGGCGCCCACACCGCGAAGGACACCCCCTGCTCGCCGTCGATGTGGCGAGGGTGAGAGCCGAGCACCTGCCACAAGCGCCGGTGCGTGCCTTCATTGAACAGATACGAGTCCATTTCGCCGAGGGTCGGCAGAAAGCGGTACGGATCGCCACGCTCCCAGACTGCACCATCCTCGAAGCGGAAGCGGAAACGGTAGCGCAAAGGCAAGCGCACGCCGGGCAGAAACAGCGCGAAGATGCCGTCGCCGATTGCTTCCATCAGGGAAGGGGAATGATCGACCGGCACCCACTCGACCGAGACCGCGTCGGGATGGAAGGCGCGCACGACGACACCGTCGATGCCGCTGACGGTCGCCGGATGGGCGCCGAGGATGCGATGCGGCTCGCTGTGCTCGCCACGGCTCAGGCGGAGTCGATCGCTATCGGCGATCGGCGGCGGTCGCAGCTCGCGTGGCTCCGGCCGCGGCACCAGCTTGATCTTGCTGCGGGCCCGCATGCTCACACCGCCACCAGGTCCAAGATTCCGCGCAATGGCACGGCGATCCAATCGGGACGGCTGTTGAGCTCGTACTGTAGCTCGTACAGCGCCTTCTCGAGAGTGAGCAGCTCGAGCAACATCTGGCGATGCTCCGGCTGCGCCGGCACGAATGGGGCATCGCCGGCGACGGCGAGATAATCGTGCAGAAAGACAGCGCTGACCCAGCTGCACCAGTACCGCGCCCAAGGCTCGAGCTTCTCTTCGTCCTCCGGTCGCAGCGCCGCCTGGCCGCCGCGGCCGAGCAGCTTCGCATAGGCGGCATAATGAAACGAGCGCAACATACCGGCGACATCGGTGAAGGCGAGCCGTTTCAACCGGCGCTCGCTCAGCGAGCGGGCCGGCTCACCCTCGAAGTCGATGATCAGAAAATCCTTGCCGGTGTAGAGCACCTGGCCGAGATGATAGTCGCCGTGGATCCGAATCCGCTGCACCTGGATCTTGGCACCGACGATCTGGCGCAGCCGAGCATCGATCGGGCCGGCGAGATCGAGGACGCGATCGGCGATCACCTGCACCGGCGGGGTCAGGTGTGGGCGGCGCGAGCGCAACAGCTCGAGAGCGCGGCGCAGCATGCCGCGCCACGATTGATACAGCGAGCGCTGGTAGAGAATCGACACCGGCTCCGGTGCGAATGCCGCATCGGTGCCGGCAGCGAGGGCGAGGTGCAGCTCTGCAGTACGGCGGCCGAGGGTACGGGCGGTCTCGACGTAAGAGCCGATAGTGTCGATCAGCTCTTCAGGGAACTCGTCGCGGCCGATCAAAGCGGCGCTATTGGCGGGAAAGCGCGGCACGGTAATGCTGCTCTCGGCCAGGCGCGAGTCGAAGAACATGTTGAGCTGGTCGAGGGTGTAGCCCCAGGCGTGTCCCTCGTTGGCAACGAAAGGCTGCACCACGGCGAGCGTCGCCGGCATATCGCTCGGCGACTCGTAGGTGAGACTACCGGTTACGCCGGCGGTGTGTTGCGCCGCCGAGCTGCGCAGCAAGAAGGCACCCATCTCGGGCTCGGGGCTGACGCCGCTTTCGAAGCGACGATAGAGCTTGAGAACGAATTCGTTGGCGACCACCAGCGAGCTATTGCTCTGCTCGCCCTTGAGCGGCTCCGAGGGCAGCAGCGCCACCTCGTTGCGCAGCTTCATCCGGCGGACGGCATTGCCGACAGCGATGCCGGCGCCGCCCTTGAGCTTCTTGCGGTTGGCGATGGCGTCGACGATCAGGCCGCCGAAGTCGGAGTCCCACAAGGCATCGTAGAGAACCGCGCTCTCCGTTTGGGTGCTCGACACCACCCGCCCCACCAGCGCTGCCGGAGGGAAAGTCTGCCATTGCGTCGAACGGCCCTCGAATGCCACCGTCAGCGGCATCGCATACACATCGGGCTCGCCCTCGTTGTATTCGAAAAGCACCAGCGTCAGATAGATCGGGTTCTCGCCGCGGGGCATTTTGATCGCATCGACGATGCTCGCGTTGCGCACCTGCCGCGCCTTACCACCGAACCAGCGACAGCGTTCCGCATACGCCGGTAGGATGGCCTCGAGCGCTCGCCGGCTGCGCCCGACGATCAGCTCCTCCCAATCGGCGGTGACGCGCAGCACCGGCAGATCGGTCGCCGCCTCGAGCGACACCGGAGTCTCCTCGCGCTGCTTGGCGGGCTCGAGAGAGAACCAGTAGAAGGCGTGCGGGCCGAGTGTCAGCACGTAGGGAGTGTCACCGATCGCGGCAAAGCGGCTGCCGCCGAAGAGCTCGACCGGCACCAAGCCGCGTTGTTCGGGAAGGTTGAGCTCGACGTATTGAACGAACCGCGACAGGTTGGCGATCACCAGCAGCTGCTGCTCGCCCAGCTTGCGCAGGAAAACGAAAGCCTTGCGGTTGTCGGGGTAGAGAATCTCCAAGCTGCCTGCCCCGAACGCGGAGAAGCGGCGGCGCAGAGCGATCAAGCGTTTCATCCACCACAGGATCGAGTGGAGATTGCGCTGCTGGTGCTCGACGTTGACGGCAGCCGGCTGATACTCGGGCTCGCTGATCAGCGGCGAGTAGAGGCGCTGCGGATTGCCGGTCGAAAATCCGGCATTGCGATCGGGCGTCCACTGCATCGGCGTGCGCACTCCGTTGCGGTCGCCGAGGTAGATGTTGTCGCCCATGCCGATCTCATCGCCGTAGTAGAGCACCGGCGTTCCCGGCAGCGACAGCAGCAGCCCGTTGAGTAGCTCGAGCTTGCGCCGGTCGTTGCCGAGCAACGGCGCCAGCCGCCGGCGGATGCCGAGATTGATGCGCATCTGCGGATCCGATGCGTAGACGCGATACATGTAATCGCGCTCCTCGTCGGTGACCATCTCGAGCGTCAGCTCGTCGTGATTGCGCAGGAAGATCGCCCACTGCGATGCCGGCGGTATCGGCGGCGTCTGCTCGAGGATGTCGACGACCGGGGCGCGATCCTCCATGCGCACCGACATGAACAGGCGCGGCATGATCGGGAAATGGAACGCCATGTGGCATTCGTCACCGTCGCCGAAGTAGGCGACCGAGTCCTCCGGCCACTGGTTGGCCTCGGCGAGCAGCATCCGCCCAGGAAACTTTTCGTCGACGTGGGCGCGCAGCTTTTTGAGAAAGCCGTGGGTCTCGGGAAGATTCTCGCAGTTGGTGCCTTCGCGCTCGTAAAGATACGGAATCGCGTCGAGCCGCAGCCCGTCGACCCCCATCTCCAGCCAGAAGTCGAGCACGTCCAGCACCGCCTTGTGGACTGCCGGGTTGTCGAAGTTGAGATCGGGCTGGTGCGAATAGAAGCGGTGCCAGTAGTGCGACTGCGCCACCGGATCCCAGGTCCAGTTCGAGGTCTCGAAATCCTTGAAGATGATCCGGGCGTCGGCGTAGCGGTTGCGGTCGTCGCTCCACACGTAGAAGTCGCGCCAGGTGCTGCCCGGCTTCTCGCGCCGCGACCGCTGAAACCACGGGTGCTGGTCGGAAGTGTGGTTGATGACGAGCTCGGTGATCACCCGCAGGCCGCGATCGTGGGCGGCGGCGAGGAAGCGCTTGAAGTCACGCAGGGTGCCGTAGGCGGGATGAACCCGATAGAAATCGGCGATGTCGTAGCCGTCGTCGCGCAAGGGCGAAGGGTAGAAGGGCAACAGCCAGATGGCGGTGACGCCGAGATCGCGCAGATAGTCGAGCTTGCCGGTCAAGCCGACGAAGTCGCCGATTCCGTCGGCATTGCTGTCGGCGAAGGCGCGCACGTGCAGCTCGTAGATGATCGCATCCTTGTACCACTGTGGCTCGACCTCGGCGGTGACCGTGGCCTGCGACAATGCGGGGTCGCGCGAGGGTGTTGCAGCTTGCATCAGGGGAGCTCCAAGCGGAGGACGTGAGCGACTTTGTCGGCCGGATCGAGGCGTATGTAGTTGCGCGCCCCGCGCCAGCGGTATCGGTCGTCGGTGAGCAGATCGCGCACCTGGTACTCCTGGGTAGGCCCGATCTGCAGCTCTTCGACCGGCACCTCGACCAGCGCTTCGTGCGGATGATGCGGATCGACATTGACGGCGATCAACAGGATGTTGGCGAGGTCGGCGGTGCGCTTGCTGTAGAAGAGGATGTTCTCGTCGGTCGACGGGTGAAAGGCGAGATTGGTGAACTGCTGCAGCGCCGGATTCTCCCGGCGGATGCGGTTGATCCGGGCGATGTCGGCGTTGATATTGCCCGGCGCCTGCCAATCGCGCGGGCGCAGCTCGTACTTCTCGGAGTCGAGATATTCCTCGCTGCCCGGCCGCACCGGGACGTTCTCGCAGAGCTCGAAGCCGCTGTAGATGCCGTAGGTCGGCGCCAAGGTTGCGGCGAGCACCAGCCGGGCGCGGAAAG
>DASPMH010000801.1:0-3288 GCA_035627175.1 Terriglobales bacterium
ATGGGCACTGATCACCACGCGCCGCCGCACCTCGCCCCGCGGCGGCACCACGGCGTAGACGTTGACGCCGCGTGCTTCGGGGAAGAGCGGATCGATCAACTCGCGATAGAGCAACAGCTCGAACAGAATCAGCAGCCCGCCGGCGAGAGCGATGACGAAGCTCAGCAATGGGCTCCACCAGTAGAGAATCGTCGCGACCAGATAGAGCACCGCCGAGATCGGAATGAAGCCGAGAAAGGCGCGCGGGTTGCAAACGAACTCATGGCGCCGCACCTCGTGTCCCTGCTCTTCCCAGGTCTGCGCGACCATGTCGCCGAGACGGCGCTCTGCGGGCGAACAGGACTCGCGCGGTCCGATCTCGGTCAGGGCGCGCTGGAGAAAAGCGAACATGCGATCGCGGTACGATTCGGCGAGAGTCATGGCCGAGGCGTCTACGAAACCCTGCCGCTGCCGGCAAGCTCGGATCGCGACCAGCTACTTTCTCGCCGCGGGGACGAAGCGCTCGGCGGCGAGAATTGCGGCGACGATGGTGGTCGCCCCGACCAGCCGATACATCGTGCCGAAGCCGGCGACCTCGATGATGCCGCCGAGGACCGGTCCGGCGATCACCGCGCCGATGTCGAACATTGCGGTAACCAAGCTGACGACTCGGCCGCGGGCGTGGCGCGGCCCCTGCGACACCGCCAACACCGTCAGGATCGGAAAGCTGTAGCCGTGTCCGAGACCGCACAGTCCGCCGGCGGCCGCGATCGCAAGCCAATCGTTCGCCCACGGCAAGAGCACCAAGCCCATGCCGTAGCCGGCCAGCGCCGGCACCAGAATGCGGCGCCAGCCGATCCGATCGGGCAGTCGGCCGCCGATCACACGGGTGGTGCAGGCGACAGCGGCGTAGGCGACGAAGAACTGCGACACCGCGCCGCGCCCGCTGCTGTCGAAGTATGGCGCCAGGAAGACGAACAGCCCGTGCATCGCCACGGCAAAGGCGAGCACCGTCAACAGCGTTCCGACCAGGCCACTCTGCCACAGCCGAAACGGCACCGGCTTGGCGTGACCCTCGGCGGCGTGGCCGCGCAGGCGCGTCTCCGGCAACGCCAAGCTGATCGCAAACGAGATTGCGGCGAAGGCGGCGGCGATGACGAAATAGCCGACGAAGCCATGGCGGGCGATGACATACTCCGCCAGCGGCGGCGCCAAGCCGTCCGGCAGCAGGCCCCAGATGCCGAAGAGCGCCACGCCTTCGGCGCGCCGGGTCTCGGGCGTGATGTCGCTGGCGTAGGTGAAGAAGGCGGTGAAGAGCGCACCGACGGCGATGCCGTTGAGCAGGTTGAAGACGAAAGACAATGTGCCGAGCTCGTCGGCGAAGATGAAGCCGAGCCAGGCGATGACGTTGAGCACACCGCCGAGGAAGATCGCCGGGCGGCGACCGACGTGATCGAGCAGATAGCCGAAGGGAATGCGCGCCAGCACCGCCGCCGCTCCTGCGGTGCCGGCATACATGCCGATGGTCAGCTCGGAGCCGCCGAGGTCGCGGATGTAGAGCGGAAAGAGGATGTGCAGCCCCGCCGACATCGCGGCGCTGAAGTGCATGGCGCAGCCGACCCAGAATTCGCGAGGAAACGCAGTGCCGGCCACCGCCGTGTTAAGAACGACGCCGAGCCCACATGCAAGGTGTAGCTGCACTCGGTAGAGTGCGGCAGGCCCATGTAGCTGCACTCGGTAGAGTGCGGCAGGCTCATGTAGCTGCACTCGGTAGAGTGCGGCAGGCCCAATGTAGCTGCACTCGGTAGAGTGCGGCAGGTACGTCCACCCCACCACGCAGTTGAGTTTGCCCAGGGCATATGACAAAGCCCGCGCTCTAATGCGGATGCTGCTCTGGTTTGCGCTGCTCGCCTTGCTGGCAGCTTGTGGTGGGGGCGGTGGCGGTGGCTCGTCGGAGATACCGCAATCGTGGAGTCAATTTCATCGCGACGGACAGCGCCGCGGCTTCGGCACCGGCATCGTCATGCCGAACGACGGCACGCTTCGCTCGGTCGCCGTCGACGCCCGCGACGTACGCCGGCCCGGCTTGCCGCTCGCGCCGATCGTCGCATCCCCGGTGGTCGACCTCGACGACGTGATCTACGTCGCCAGCGAGAATGGCACCGTGCTCGCCGTCGCGCCCGATGACCTCTCGACCCGCTGGGTGACCTCGCGCTGCGATCTGCCGCGAGGCCAGCAGCAATGCCCCGCCGAGCTCGGTCCGATCGTCTCGACACCGGCGCTGTTGCAGGTCGACAACACCACCACGGTCGTGGTCGCCAGCCGCACCGGTAGCGTCTACTTCTTCGAGATCGACGATCGCAATCCCGTCCCGGAGTGCGTCGCTTGCTTTACCGCGACGATCGACACCGATGTCCGCGACGAATTCGGCCCGACCGCCACCGTCGAGATCGTCTCCTCGCCGACCCTGCGACCCAATCTCGTCACCGGCACCATCGCGCAGGTGCTGATCGGCGCGCGCATCACCGTCCCCGGCGACGGTGACACTCCCGCAAGCACCGCCGGCAAACTGTATTCGATCAACAACGACGGCTCGCTGCGCTGGCAGTTCCCCGCGCCCGGCGAGGCCGCGATCGCACCGATCAGCGCTTCGCCGACACTCGGCGTCGGCGAAGCGACGTACATCGCCAGCGACGACGGCGTGCTCTACATGCTGACCGGTGACGGCTTGCTCAAGCGCGAGGTCGAGGCCGGCGAGCTGGCCGCGCCCGACGATCTCTTCGTGCCGTCGGCGGTCACCTCGGCAGCGATCTACCTCAACGGCGCCGACGGCATCGTCCGCGCCTTCAATCACGACGGCTCGCTGCGCTGGCAGAGCGCTTTTCCGGGCGAGAGCTTTCTCGGCACCCTCGCCGCCAGCTCTCAGTCGATCCCGACCACGACGCCGACGGAGAGTGGCGCGCCGCCGCCGACACCGACGCCGCTGGCGGCCTTCACCGGTACCCCTACCGCGACCTTCACACCGCAGCGGATCACCTCGAACCTGTTTGCCATCAGCGAATCGGGGCGCCTGATCATCTTGAATGAAGCGGATGGCGAGGAAGTAGCACCGAGCCGCTCGATGCCCGACGAGCCGGTTCGCGGAACGGTATTTACCTCGCCGGCAATCTCGGGAGACCGCCTGTTGGTGTTCACCGCCAGCGATAGCCGCGTCTACGTCTACGATACGGCGACACTGACGCGGCCACGGATCTGTGTCGGCGGCAGCAACGAGGCGCGCGCCTGTGAGGACGCCGACGACTGCCCCAA
>DASPMH010000802.1:0-2324 GCA_035627175.1 Terriglobales bacterium
CGCCGAGCGCGTCGACGACACGTCCGAGCAAGGCGTCGCCGACGGGAACCTCGGCGATACGATTGGTGCGACGCACTTCGTCGCCCTCGCGGATCATGTGCGCTTCGCCGAAGATCGCGGCGCCGACATTGTCCTCTTCGAGGTTGAGCACCATCCCGAAGATATTGTGCGGGAACTCGAGCAGCTCACCAGCCGCAGCCGAATCGAGACCGTAGATACGGGCGATACCGTCACCGGCGGACAGCACCCGTCCGGTCTCTCGGACTTCTACCTCGCGACCGTACTGCTCGATCTGCTGCTTGATGATGTCACTGATCTCAGCGGGACGAATGTTCATAGACGAAGAGTCCTCCTAGTGGACCGCGCCGCTCAGCTGTTTCGCCAGGCGCTCGAGCTGGGTCTTGATGCTGCCGTCGTAAACCTTGCCTTCCGCCTCGACGACGACGCCGCCGAGAAGATCGGCATCGACCTCGAACGTCGGCAACACACTCTTGCCGGTCAGCTTGGCGAAGGTGCTGACGATCTCGCCGCCCTGCTCGCTGCTGAGCGCCATCGGCGCGCGCACGATCAGACGGACCCGGCCGAGATGGCGGTCGAGCAGACGGCTGAGCTCGCGGGCGATGCCGGGAAGCTCGCCGAGACGCTGCTGGTCGGCGAGCAGCGCGACGAAGCGCGCGGTCAGGTCCGACGGTGAGATATCCTTGATGATCAATTGAGCGATCTGACTGCGCCGGCTCGGCGGTAACATCGGATTGGCGAGCACCGCGCTGATCTTGGGATCGGCTGCGATGCCGGCCAGCCGATCGATCTCGGCGGCGGTGTCTTCGAGCGTGTTGCGTTCGCGGCTCAGCTCGAACAAGGCTCTGGCGTATCGACGAGCTACGGATCCGGTCATGATCGCACTTGGGTGAGGAACTCGGATACCAGGCGGCGCTGATCGGCGTCGTTCCACTCGCGGCGGATGCGCTCTTCGGCGATGCCGACGGCCTTGCGCGCGGCCTCGGCGCGAAGCTGCGCTTCGAGCTGCTTGCCCTCGGCGGCGGCGAGTCGCTGCGCGTCGCGCTGAAGCGCAGCCGCAGCCGCGTGGGCGGCCGCCAGAATACGTTCGCGCTCGCGCTCGATGTCTTGCTTGGCCTGAGCCCGCATCAGCTCGATCTCATCGTCGAGGTTGGCGAGACGGCGTTGCCACTCGGCCTTCATCCGCTCCGCTTCACCCCGAATCGCGGTGGCCTCTTCGAGCTCACGCACCACCAACTCGCGACGCTCGGCGACCCAGGAGCGGATCGGCGGCAGAGCGAGTCGGCGGAGGATCATCAGGAAGATACCGAGGTTGATCGCCGAGAAGGCGAGGGTCGACCAGGGAATCGCGGCATGATGATCGTCGTGGGCGCCATGTACGGCGCCGTCATGAACATCATGGGCGGGATCCGCTTGATGGGCCGGCTCGACGGCATAGGCGGAGCCGGCGAGCAGCACGGCGACAACGGTAGCGCGACAGGTGCGGCGCCAGCTCATGCGAACTTCCTTCCGCCGACGCGCTCGAGCATCAACGCCGCAAGCTCGCTCGCGCGCGAATCGAGGGCACCTCGTGCCGTAGCGAGCTGCCCCTGCAATGCCTCGCGCTCTTTGGTCAACGAATCGCTAGCTTGCGC
Source organism: Terriglobales bacterium (assembly GCA_035627175.1). Lineage (GTDB taxonomy): Bacteria > Desulfobacterota > Binatia > HRBIN30 > HRBIN30 > DASPMH01. The sequence continues at coordinate 1,653 of DASPMH010000802.1, forward strand.
TTGCGCCGCGGCAACGATGGCGTGCTCCTCCGCGGCGGTGCGGCCGCGCTGGCTGTCGAGCTCGGAGGCGAGCGAGCGACGGACTTCCTGGATACGGCGGTCGTAGTCGGCCGCCGCAACTTCCATCTGTTCGCGCATCGCGATCGCGTCGGCGCGCACACCGGTGGTCCGCTTGGCCCGCTCGGCGAGTACTCGGCTGACCGGCTCGAACAGCAATCGCCGCAGCGCGAACCACAGCAGGAAGAAGGAAAAGATTTGAATGAGGAACGGGAGCGGCTGGATCGAAATCATCGGTCGGCTTTCGGTCGCTCGAGCTTATTGGGGAGGGATCGCGCACCAGCCGGCGGAGCCGCACACGGTGGGCGCACGAGCCTACCTATTGCCCTCCGAGGCGCGTTGATTGCCGGCGTCCTTATTGAAGAACGCCACCTTCTTTTCCTTTTCGCCCTTGCCGTCGGCGGCCATCGAGCAGTGGCCTTCGAAGACGACGCCGTCGTGGATCACCAGGCTCGGAGTGGTGATGTTGCCGGTGAGCTTCGCCGGCGCTTGCAGCTCGATGCGGGTGCGCGCGGTGATGTCGCCGCGGACCTTGCCCTTGAGGATGACCGTACCGGCGACGATCTGTGCGTTGATCACGGCCTTGTCGCCGATGACGATCGACTCTTGCGCGTG
>DASPMH010000803.1:0-3400 GCA_035627175.1 Terriglobales bacterium
TCCGCCAGAAGTTCGAGGAATTGACCAAGGGCCTGGATCCGGTCGCCTCGCGTATCGTCTTGTTCGAGCAGGTGCGGGACATCCCGTACGCCTATCCCGCCAGCCGCGATCCCGTCGAAGTACTACGACAGAATTGCGGCAGCTGTTCCGGCAAGCACTATCTCCTCGGCGAGCTCTATCGCCACCTCGGCTTGAGGGTGCGCCACATCATCTGCACCCATCGCTTCAACGAATCGCCGCTGGTGTTCCCCGACGAGATGCAAGAGATGTTGCGAAAAAATGAGATCGTCGACTTGCACGACTATCTGCAGATCTGCGTCGACGACGACTGGATCGACGTCGACGCTACCTGGGAGTCGGGCCTGCGGGCATTCGGTTTCCCCGTCAACGAAGATTGGGACGGCTCCGCTTCGATGGCGCTCAGCGTCGTGCCGGAAGAACATGCCGAGGTCGAGCAGGATCCGGAGCGTATCAAGGACGAGATGCTGTCGAAGCTGACGCCGCGCCAGCGCACTCTGCGCAAGCAGTTCCTCGAAGCGCTGAGCCGCTGGGTCGCCGAGTGCGAGGCCGAGCTGCAACAAGGCTGACGCGACCGGCCGCGGAGATCGTCGACATCGTCGACGAAGAGGACGTGGTCGTCGGCGTCGCTTTGCGCCCCCACATGCGGCGCCATCGGCTGCTTCATCGCGCCGTCTACATCTTGGTCTTCAACTCGGCGAGCGAGCTGTTGATCCATCAGCGTACCGCGATCAAGGACGTCTATCCGTCGCACTGGGACATCGCCTTCGGCGGTGTCGTCGGCGCGGGCGAATCCTACGAGGTCGCTGCCGAGCGCGAGCTCGCCGAGGAGGCGGGGCTGTCGGCGGCGCTCGAGCCACTGTTCGAGCTGAGCTTCGAGGACGAGCGCAGCCGGGTACGCGGCCGAGCGTATCGCTGTGTTACCGACGCGCCGGTAACGCTCCAGGCTGCCGAGGTGACACGAGCCGAGTGGATCGAGGCAACCGAGATCGCCGCGCGCAGCGCCCGCGATCCCTTCTGCCCTGACGGCCTGCAGGTGCTGGAAACGTATCTCAAGTCCGCTTCCTTACCCCCTCCTTTCTAAGGAGGTTGAGGCATGCTCTAGGAGTTGGGATCTGCACCGGGCGAGGGTGGGACTTTGCGGACGTTGGCGACGTGGACGAGCTTTTGATGTCCTGCCGCGTTGGTGATGCGCAGGGTGTCGCCCTCGATGGCGACGATCTTGAACCGCCCGGCTGCGCTCATGGTGATCACTTCGTCGCCGATCTTCATCCTGCCACCTCCTCACGCGATGCGGCTGTTTAGCCGCTCGCCGCCGAAGTCGCAAAGGAAGCTCGGTTGTCGCTCGCAGCTCGGTATGGTACGCCTGCGCCCGTGTTGCTCGCCGAAACCCGACAGCAATCCGCTGAAGATGTCGCCTTCATGGGGCAAGCGCTGGCGCTCGCGCGCCAGGCGGCGGAGCAGGGTGAGGTCCCCGTTGGCGCTGTAGTTGTCGATCGCGGCCAGCTAATCGGCATCGGGCACAACTGTCCGATCGCGGCCAACGATCCGACCGCCCACGCCGAGGTGATAGCCTTGCGTCACGCTGCGCAGACGCAGAACAATTATCGCTTGGGCGGGGCGACGGTGTATGTCACCGCGGAGCCCTGTCTGATGTGTCTCGGTGCGATGCTTCATGCCCGCATCGGCCGGATCGTTTTCGGCTGCGATGAGCCGAAGACCGGAGCGCTTGGCTCGAGCTTCGATCTGAGGCTTGCCGGTCGTGGCTGGCCCGCCTTCGAAGTGAGCTCGGGGGTGTGCGCCGACCAAGCGCGTCAGCTACTGAGAGAGTTTTTCAGAATACGGAGAGGTGCGTGAGCTCGGTTGAAACGGCACGACTCGAAATCGTGTGACCGTAACAGGTCCGTGGGTTCGAATCCCACCCTCTCCGCTTAATCAGACCAGGAAGACGCCAAGGGCACGAAGAGGATCGGTTCTCTTCGTGCCCCCGGTTCGAGTGCAACTTTCGGCTAGTTGGAACGACGCAGGCAGACGCGGCCAGGGATGCGGACATTGCGCCGCGCCCGGGGGAAGCCCCGGCGGTTCGACGGATTGTTGGCTTTGATCTTCTGCAGGGTGGTGCGCACGGCGTCGGGGTCGAGGCCGAGGACTTCGCACACTACAATGAAGGAGAACGGCGACTGGCGCCGGTGCGACTGGATCCAGAATTCGGCATCCCGCGCGGCGAGCTTCGAGCCCGACAGATAGCTGCGGATCGCGTCTTCCAGTACGGCCAGCATCAACGCCCGGGTGCCGGTCAGCTCACAGCTGCGCGACTCGCCGCCGAGCATCGGCTGTAGCGGGTTGTACTCGAGCACGTCCTGATCCCGTTCCGCTCGCACCGATGAGAGTCCAGTTGAATCCATTGTTGTTGCCTCCGTTCGTTTCGAGCCGTTGTACGCGCCCGTTGCCCGCATTAGACGCAATGGCCGTGCCGGAAAGATTCTTCGATAGTGCTTGCGAAACTGCGTTCAGCGGAATCTTTACGGAGTGGCGGTGTCGCCACGTCTGGCGACAATGCGAGACCACCGGAGCTATGGAGCAGTGGAGCAGTGGAGCTCCACCGCTCCAGTGCTCCACTGCTCCAATGCTCCCCCGCTTTGTTGCGCCGCTGCCGCCCTACCGGTACAACCACGCTCCTCGCGAGAGTGGCGGAACTGGCAGACGCGCTAGACTTAGGATCTAGTGGGGATTCCCGTGGGGGTTCGAGTCCCCCCTCTCGCACCCGTTCCACGGATAGCAAAGCGAAACCGAGAGCCGATGAACCTTAAAATCGAAGTGCACCCTATCGATGGCGTCAAACGCCGGGTCTGTGTCGAAGTCGATGCCGGCGAGGTCTCCCGCGAGTTCGACCGCGCCTATGCCGACATGAGCCGTACCGTCAGCGTCCCCGGGTTCCGCCGCGGTCGAGTGCCGCGGCCGGTCCTCGAGCGCCGCTACGGCCAGCAGGTCAGTGCCGACGTCTTCGACCGATTGATCCGCTCCTCGCTGGTCGAGGCGATTCAGCGCGAGAACCTCCATGCGCTCGGCCACCCGCAAATTTCGACGCAGACCGCTCTCTACGGTCAGCCCCTGCGCTACGAGGCGACGGTGGAGGTGCCCCCGCAGATCGATCTCGGCGACTATGCCGGTATTCCGGTCGAGCGACCGCTCGAGACGATTACCGACGAGGACGTCGAGCGCACCCTGGCCGGCGTGCGCGAGAATCTCGCTCAACTGTTGCCCGTCGACGATCGCACCACCGTCGCAAACGGCGATGTCGTCATGGTCGATTACGAGGTTCGCCGTGGCACCGAGGTCCTCGGCAAGGGCGATAACCGGCAGGTGATCATCGGCGCCAACT
>DASPMH010000804.1:0-8467 GCA_035627175.1 Terriglobales bacterium
CGGCGGCCCGGCGGCTCCCAACGCCGGTGGGCCCGCCGGACGCCACGCCGGCGGGCCGACGGCTCCCTTTGGCGGCGGCCCGGCGGGACCGACGACGATCGGCCGGCTGAGCTCGCGCCGGCAATGATCGACCTCGGCCTCGGCCACGCCCCAATAATAAGCGATCTCGCCATTCGAGTAGCCCGCCCGCAGCGGGTCGAGCAGCGCCATACAGCTGATCGCCTGACTCGCCCGCGGCAGCACCACGAGACTAGCCATCATCAGCAACAGCCATTGTAGCGTGCGCTCTCCGAGCGCACCTGGTCGACCGCGCACCAACGCACCTCGCCTGCCGCGCACCTGCCGGCTTGCGGTCCTGGTGCGACCGCGCCCCGATGGCGCGCTCGGAGAGCGCGCGCTACAGCCCCACGAGCCTAAAAGCCTCCAAGCCCTTGCGATTGCGTCCATCGGATCACCTCCCGAGTGCTGCGTTGTGCGGGTGAAACGTTGCCATTATAGGGCTCTGGTGACTTCGAGAAAGATACGCAAACCCGCGGCGCTCCGAGCCGGCGACACCATCGGCGTCGTCTCTCCCGGAGCTGCGGTCGAGCCCGCGGCCCTGGAACGCGGCGTCAGCTGTCTCGAGCGCATGGGATTTCGCGTCCGCATCGGCCGTGCCGCCCTGCACCGTGCCGGCTACCTCGCCGGCAGCGACAACGAGCGTCTCGCCGATCTGCGCGAGGTCTACCAAGCCCCCGAGGTCAAGGCTGTGATTGCGGCGCGCGGCGGCTACGGTTGCGGTCGTCTGATGTCCGCAGTGCCGATCATCGGACCGGCAGACCCAGCCAAGATCTTCGTCGGCCATAGCGACCTGACTTTCTTGTTGACCGACCTGGTGCAACGCGCCGAGATGGTCGCCTTTCACGGCCCGCTCGTCGCCGGCCTCGAGCCCGCCTCCCCCGCTGTCGACGCACTGGCGGATCTACTCAGCGGCGGGCAGTGCGGCTGGCAGCAGCGGGCCAGCGCGGTGATCCGGCCGGGTACCGCCACCGGTCGCTTGATCGGCGGCTGCCTCTCGATCCTCGCGGCGATGGTCGGAACACCGTACGCGCCCGACACCCGCGATGGCCTCCTGTTTCTCGAAGAGGTCAACGAGAAGCCCTACCGCATCGATCGGATGCTGACGCAGCTGCGCCAGGCGGGCCTGCTCAACGGCGTCGCCGGCGTCGTCTTCGGTGAGATGCCCGGATGCAGCGCCGGGCCGGGCGAAGCGGTTACCGTCCGCGACGTCATTGAAACCGAGTTCCGCGACGCTCCCTACCCTGTTGCCTTCGGCGTGCCGAGCGGCCATGGCCTCGGCACCGCGATTCTACCGTTCGGCGTGCGGGCGCAGCTCTCCGCCGATCGCCTGATCCTACTCGAGTCGCCTTTCGCCACATGAGCTTTGCCGAGGTCGAGCGCGCCATCGATGCTGCCGTCGGGCGGCGCGTGTTTCCCGGGGCGGTACTGCTGGTGCGCGACGGCGACAGGCTTTTCTACCGCCGCGCCTTCGGCCATCGCAGCCTCGAGCCGATGGAGACACCGATGTGCGAGGATACCGTCTTCGACATCGCCTCACTGACCAAAGCCGTCGCCACCAGCGTCGCGATGATGGTAATGGTACGCGACGGCCGCATCGCTCTCGACGATCGCATCAGCCGCTTCTTTCACAATTTCGGCGGCCTCGGCAAAACCCACATCACCTTTCGCCATCTGCTCAGCCACAGCTCGGGCTTGCCGGCGTGGCGTCCGTTCTATACCGATATCCTCCACTTCGAGCGCCGCTCCGGGCGGGTCAATTTTCTCGGCAGCCCGGAAGCGAAGGAGTACGTCTACCAGCAGATCACTCGCGAGAAGGTCGACGTCCCCCCGGGGACACGCAGCGAGTACAGCGATCTCGGTTTCATGATGATCGGCGCCGCGATCGAGGCGGTCGCCAGCACCACTCTCGATCGCTTCTGCCAGGCGCGGATCTTCCGTCCACTCGGTCTGCACGCCACCGGCTTCGTCAACCTTGCCCTGATGCGGGCACATCGCCTCGAGGCGGTTACCGATAGGATCGCACCGACGGAAAACTGCCCATGGCGGCACAAGATCGTCTGCGGCGAGGTCCACGACGACAATGCCTATGCGATGGGTGGTGTCGCTGGACATGCCGGTCTGTTCAGCACCGCCGACGATCTCGATCTTCTCGTCTGTCACCTCAAGGACTGCTACTACCGGCGCGCCGTGAAGCCGCTGGTGCCAGCGGAGATCGTGCGCGAGCTCTGGAAGATCGACGGCTCGGTGCCCGGCTCGACTTGGGCGCTCGGCTGGGACACGCCCTCGCCGGTGGGCTCGAGTGCCGGCAGCAAGTTTGCGCGTCACGCCGTCGGTCACCTCGGCTTTACCGGCTGCTCCTTGTGGATCGATCTCGAGCACGACCGCCATGTGCTGCTGTTGACCAATCGCGTTCACCCGAGCCGTAACAACGATTTGATTCGCGACTTCCGTCCGTACATTCACGATCTGATCACCGAAGCGATCGAAGCGAGCGCGAAAGGCAACTGAGTCATGGCCATTCCGGCAGAAGTCATCGATGGACGTGCCCGCCGGGTTCACCTGATCGCCATCTGCGGCGTCGCCATGGCGGCCCTCGCCGGGATGCTGAAGAAGCGCGGCTATCAGGTCTCCGGCTCCGATGAGAACGTCTATCCGCCGATGAGCGACGTCTTGGCGCGGCTGGGCATCGCGATCCGCAGCGGTTTCCACGCCGACAACCTTGCCGATCGGCCGGATCTGGTCGTCGTCGGCAACAAGGTCTCGCGCAACAATGCCGAAGTCGAGGCGCTACTTGCCAGCGGCCTGCCGTACGCCTCGATGCCCGAAGTGCTCGAGGAGCTCTTTCTCCGCGACAGGCAGTCGGTGGTGATCGCCGGCACGCACGGCAAGACCACCTCGACGGCGATGATGGCATGGGTGCTCGAGAGCGCCGGGCGCGATCCTTCGATGATGGTCGGTGGCGATTCGCTCGACTTCGGCGGCAACTACAAGCTCGGCGAGGGTGCGCAGTTCGTCATCGAGGGCGACGAGTACGACACCGCCTTCTTCGACAAAGGGCCGAAGTTTCTGCACTACCGGCCGGGCGCGGTGATTCTCACCGCGGTCGAGTTCGATCACGCCGACATCTATCGCGACCTGGAGCACATCAAGAGCGCTTTTCGCGGCTTGCTCGACATCCTGCCGGCGCAGGCGCCGCTGCTGGTGGCGAGTGATTTCCCGCACGCGCTGGCGGTAGCCACCGATCGATCGTTCGAAAGCTTCGGCCTCGCCGGCGACGCCGATTGGCTCGCCGTCGATGTCCGCGACGAGCAGGAACGCGCCCGCTTCGAGGTGCGCTATCGTGGCCAGCAGCAAGCGACGATCGAGATGTGGCCCCCGGGGCCGATCAACGCCCGCAATGCGCTCGGCGTTTTTGCGCTGGCGCGCGCCCTCGGGCTCAGCAGTGCAGAGATCGCTGCCGGCCTGGCCAGCTTCCGCGGTGTCGCGCGGCGACAGGAGCGCGCCGGCGAATTCGGCGGCATCACGGTGATCGATGACTTCGCCCACCATCCGACTGCGGTCGCCGGCACCTTGAGCGCGCTGCGCTTGCGTTATCCATCGCGACGGTTGTGGGCGGTCTTCGAGCCGCGCTCGAATACCAGTAGACGCAAAGTCTTCCAGCGCGAGTATGCCGAGGCCCTGCGTCAGGCCGATCGCGTCCTCATCGGCGGCGTCTTTCAAAAGCAGACGGATCAGGTAGCGGCCGAGGAACTGTTCTCGCCGGAGCAACTTGCCGCCGATCTTCTCGCCGCCGGTTGCGCCGCCCAGGCGATTGCAGAGCCGGACGAGATCGCGGCGACGATCTCGGCGGAGAGCCGCGCCGGCGACGTGGTCATCTTGATGTCGAATGGCAGCTTCGGAGGACTGCGGCGCAAACTGGTGGCGGCGTTGAGCCGATCGTCATGATCGCAACCTTGCTGCTGGCCGTGAGCCTGCTGCTCGTCGATGCGAGCCCGGCGCACGGCGATTGGGTTGTTGACGATTCGGGGAGCTGCGTGCGGCTGTGGACACCTCGGTCGCTGTGGCGGGGTCCGATCGCGATCGCCAACGCCCCTTTGATGTGGGTGCGCGGAGCAGCCGGCGCGGCGCAACTGGCGCTCAGCCCCGAGTATGCGCCCGGAAACCTGCCGCTGAAGATTGCGACGACGCCGTTCCTGCTGGTCACCGGCTCCGTCGTCGGAGCGGTGCAAGGAGCGATCTCTTGTCTCGGCGGATTCGCCGACACCGGCACCGGCGGCTACTTCGCGCTGCTACCCGACAGCTGGGTCGAGCTCAGCGTCGCCCCCATTCCACCGCTGCACGCCCCTACGCCACCTCCACAAGCAGATCCCTGTGGCCGATCTTGATCGGGGAGCGTTCGCCCCCTTCCCAAAGGGGGCGGCGCCGAAGGCGCGGGGATTGGATAACCACAGGGCTGTAGCGGCGGCTCTCCGAGCCGCCCTGGCCGGCTGGGATCGGGACGCCCACCCGGCGGGCGCGCTCGGAGAGCGCGCTGCCCCGTTAGTCGCCTTTTTTGGTCAGCGTCGCCAGGCTGAAGTAGCCCTCCTCGTATTCTGACTCCAGGAACTGTGAGCTGTACCGCCCGGCGAGACAGGCGCGGTTGGTCTTGTCGTTTACGCCGAGCACGGCGCTGGGCGTCACCGCGGTGAAGCTTTTGGTCTCGTCGGCCGAAAAGTGGTAGGCGCACATCGCGTTGTAGAAGTACTCGCCGGCACGGTTGTGCACCAGCTTCCACCAGATGCGGTACATCTCCTTGTCCATGTACATCACCACTTTGCCGAAGTTGTAGAACGGATCGTCCGACTGACCTTCGATGATCCACACCGGACGCGGCACCATCGAGAGGTTCTCGACGATCTGCCAAGGCGCGCCCTTGGCGCCCGGCGTCTCATAGGCCCCCTTGAGGTAGGGGATCTCGACGTCGACGCGGGTGTCGCTGACCTTCTGCTGGCGCAGGTGCTCGGTGCTGATCAGCGGCGCGAGAACGTTGCCCTCGCCGACCAGCTTCCAGCGGTAGTACTCGATCTTGCCGCCGTAGCAGTTGAGGTCGTCGGCAAAGATATCGAGGCCGCCGACAGGATCGGAGCGCGTCGCGGTGTTGATCCGCCGCACCCGGCGAGTCGAGGGCACATAGAACCAGGACCGATCCTGCGAATCCCAGTCGTTCATCCGCTTGGTCAGACCGGCGACACCGTCGACGTCCTGCGGCTCGAGCACATTGGCAAGATCGGTGCTGCGCAGATTCTCGTTGTTCTCGATCGGTCCGGCAGAGCGGCCGAGGTACGAGTTGATGTGGAGCCACAGCTTGATGCGCTTGAACTCACCGCTCTGGTCGATGCCGTTGAGGGTGAAGGTCGCGCCGGCGCCGTTGCCCATCTGATTGGCGGCTTCGAAGTTCCACGCCATCTTGCAGCCGGCCTGAGGATCCTTTGGGTCGATCTGCGGGAAGGGATAGCCGAAGTAGAACTCGGGCATCTTGCCGGTGCGAACGTCTTTGAGCCCGCAAGTCTCGACATCGATGTCGTACTTTCCGGCATTGGCCTCGCTCGCCTCCCAGAACCGTTTCGAATAGAGGCTGCGGATCTTCTCGGGATCGGTCGGCGTCACTTTGAACTGGTACTCGCCGTCTTTGACCCGCTTGAGGATCGGGGCGGGCAACAGCGACTCGCCCTCCTGCCAATTGTTGGCACCCAACTTCCAAGGCTTCGCCTGCGCCGACGCAGCCGCACTCGGAGCCTGCGCCGCGGCGGAGAACGCTCCGCCCAAAACCACCCCCAGCAACAAAATCACCAATCTCATCGACATGTAGATACACCCTCCGCGCGCAACGCGTTGCAAATGCAAAGCCGCAGGCGCCATTACCTTGTGGCACCGCAACAATCGCCCGCAAGCAAAGCGCCATCGTCATCATTCCGACGACCGGCGTAGCTGCGCTCGGCAGAGCGCGGCGGCTCGGCTCACCTGCCGCCGTCTACCGACGGCAGCTACACCCGCCCCCGCGGGGGGCGCACAGCTTTCAGGGTCTTGGACATGCGGCGCGACCAGCTTGGGTGGCGCTCGGGGGGAACGCTTGGGATGTTGACCGGCTCCTTTTCGCCGGCAAGATCGTCGAGCGAGATGCCGATCATGCGGGCTGGCGTTCGGCGCAAAAACCGCTCGACCGCGTCGATCAGCTCGTCGACAGTCGGCCTGACATCGCGGCGCAGCAGTTTCTCGGCGACCAGCCGGCGGGTCAGCGCCGCTACCTCGCGCGCCCGCTGTTTACGCAAGCGCCGCAGCTCCGCTTCGCTCGCGACCGCCCCAGCCCGCGCCCGCAGCTCGAGGTCGAGCCCTTCGACCCAGCCGGCGATCGGCGGCAGATCGTGGGTGTTCGCCGTCACCAATGCATTCGCCGGATACTTCGCCGCGGCGCGAAACTCACCGCGCTTGGTCTGCTCGAAGTACAGCACCCGCGACGACAAGACGCCCCATTTCGCCAGCGTCTCCGGCACCCCGGGCGGCACGGTGCCGAGATCCTCGCCGACGACGACGCCTCCGGCGCGCTGACTCTCCAAGGCGAGGATCGCCAGCAACTCGGCGCTGGGAAAGCGCACGTAAGCGCCTTCCGTCGCCGGCTTGCCGCGTGGGATCCAATACTGGCGGAACAACCCGAGGATGTGATCGATGCGCAACGCACCCGAGTGGGCGAAGGCGTTGCGCAGGAGTCGAGTCCAATAGCGGTAGCCGTCGCGCTGCAGTGCGCGCGGGTCGAGCGGGGGAAAGCCCCAATCCTGACCTTGGGTCGAGTAGGCGTCCGGAGGCGCACCGACGGAGACACCGGCAGCGAACAGCCGCTGGTGGCTCCATACGTCACTGCCATTGCCGGCGGAGCCGATAGCGAGATCCTGATAGACACCGAGGCTCAGGCCCGCTGTGGCAGCGCCGGCGGCGCAGCGGGACAGCTGCCGATCGAGCTCGTATTGAACGTAGCGGTGCAGCTCGACCTGCTCGCGATGCTGCCGGCGAAACCGTTCGACTGCGGGCGAGCGCGGCTCGCGCAGCTCTGCCGGCCAGGTGTGCCAGTCGTTGCTGACCACACCGGCGCGCCGCCGCTTCGACAAGACTTCTTCGATCGCGCAGTAGGTAGCAAAGTCTAGCAAGGCCTGCCCCTGCTCGCGGCAATAGCGATGGAAATCGCGCACCCGGCTCGAGCGCGGCGACAGCGAGCCGAACAGCCGATGCATGCTCCGCAGCGCCTCGAGCTTGATCGCCGCAATCTGCGGGTAGTCGATCTGAGCGCCGCGCTGTAGGCGAGCGATCGCCGCTCGGGCTGGGCTCGGCACGACCGCAGCCTCGGGCACCGCCTCGATATCGATGTAGAGATAGCTGCGGTAGAGTCGACTGATCGGGCTGTAGGGGCTGATGTCGCTGCCGCGAGCGCGAATGGCATGCAGCGGGTTGATGCCGACGAAAGCCGCCCCTTGCGCCCCCGCCCAGCGCGTCAGCTCAGCGAGATCGGTGATGTCGCCGAAACCCCAATTGCGCTCGCTGCGCACGGTGTAGAGATTGGCGATCACCCCGGTTGCCTGTCGCCGCCCGGTTTTCTCTCGCGGCGGGAGGCAGGAAGACGGCGTCAGAATGCGCGACTGGACCGCGCTCCGTTCTTCGCCGCCTGCCGAGACGAGCAGCTCGAGGCGATGGTAGCCGGGCTCGGTGGCGCGCGGCAGCAACAAGCGCAGGCCGCCGCCGGCGCGGGCTCGCCCACTGCGCCGGAAGCGCTCGCCATCCTCACCGATCAGCGTCAGTTGCCACTCGACCGGTTCGGCGCGACGCGGCAGCCGGACGCCGACACTGCGCGCCGCCGCCGATCGCAGCGGTGCGACCACGGTAGGATCGATCAGCTCGGCGCGCTGCTTCGCCGCTATCCGTCGCAGCTCGCGCCGCGCCGTTTCCTCATTGCTGCCGTCGACATCGAGCGCTTGCAGCAGGGCAACCGCGGTGTCGTCGCTGGTGGCTACGGCCTTGCGGCTCCCGGGTGCGGAGTACGCAGGGAGGATACCGCAGGCGCGGGCCAAGCGTTGTAGCTGGGGCCGTTCCATCCAAGCTCTGCACGCAAGTCAGAAATTGGGGATCAGGATCAAGGCACCCAGCGGCGGCAGAGTTAGCGCAAGCGAATGGTCGTAGCCGTGTTGTGGCCACGGGCTCGACTCGAATTGCTGCGCCACCTCGTAATTGCTGCCGCCGTAGCACCCCGCATCGCTGTTGAAGCAGCAGCGGTAGGTCGCCGGCGACGGCACACCGATGCGGTAGTCGTGCCGCGGCACCGGGGTCAGATTGAGCACGACGAGGATGTGGCGGTCGCCGTCACGCCGGGCAAACGACATCACAC
>DASPMH010000805.1:0-3876 GCA_035627175.1 Terriglobales bacterium
GCCGCCGCGCTCTACCGAGCGCAGCTACACAGAGCGCCGCCGCGCTCTACCGAGCGCAGCTACACGGCTCGGAGCGCCGCCGCGCTCTACCGAGCGCAGCTACACGGAGCGCCGCCGCGCTCTACCGAGCGCAGCTACACGGAGCGCCGCCGCGCTCTGCCGAGCGCAGCTACACGGCTCGGAGCGCCGCCGCGCTCTACCGAGCGCAGTTACACGCGCTTCATTGGCCGCGGGCTTTGAAGCCGTCGGCGTCATTGCGGAGCTTGGTGCTGTAGCGGCCTTCCCAGCAGCGGTTCTCGCTGTTGACCAGCTGCACTACTACCTGGCTGTCCTGCTGCAGCGGTAGCTGCGGCACTTGCAGGCCGATGCCCTTGCCGTTGATCATCACTCCGGCGCGACCGGCGGCACCGAACTTGAGCTTGGCCGAGCGGATGCCGTCCTGTGCCGTCAGCCGGTCGGAATAACGGAAGCCCTTGCGGTTAGCGGTCCAGCCGAAGCCGGGGGCGAGGCTGTGACTCATGACCAGAGAGTCGCTGCCGCCGATCTGATCGTAGATGCAGAGGGCGTAGGCGGTGTCACTGGTCGGGTCGCCGAAATCTGCGGTCGCCGAGCCTTTGGTCCATTTCCATTGCAGGCGCTCGCGACTGGGAACGGCGCTAGCGCGCAGCGAGAGGAACGCACCGGTGTCATCGAGCGAGCGCTGGCAGTCGGTGCGCGGCCCACCGTCGCCGAGGCAAATGCCCGCCTGGCAGGCGAGCTCGCCGGTGCACAGCGTACCTGCGCCGCACGAGGTGCCGTCGATCGCCGCGCTGCCACTACAACTGCCGGCGCTGCATTGGTCGTCGACGGTGCACGGGTTGGCGTCGTCGCAAGCCGCGCCTTCGTTGTTCGGATCCGAGCAACCGGCGGCGAACACGGTTGCGGTCACCTGGTAGCTGCCGCTGCCGCTGAAGCGATGCACCATCGCGTACCAGGTGCCGGCCGGCGGGTTGGGGACCTCGCAGACGCCGAACTGGTTCGGCCCGTTGCGCGAGCAATCGAAGGTGGTCGTCGTCGGCGCACTGCCGGCACGCAGGTAGAGGTCGAAGTCGGCGATGCCGTCGTCGACAGCATTGATGGCTACGCGGAGGATGTCGGTGTTGGGAGGGATCGCGAACGAGTGCAGCGCTTGCGTCGCGCTGCCGTTGAGCTGGCCGCTGAAGCCATGCACCGCGGTGTCGCCATCGCCAATCTGCGAGAGATCGCCACAAGACGTGGCCTCGAGATCTGTGCCGGCGGCATCCTGGATGAAGCCGCGATAGAAGTAGACGTCGGCGTCATAGCTGTGATCGTCCGCCAGGCAGTCCTCGCTGTTGCCCCCGGAGGTGACGCCGGCGACGACTTGTTCACCGTTGAGGGTGAGGAACAGCGGTCCGCCGGAGTCGGCATTGCAGGTGTTAGAGTCCTCACCGGCAGGACCGAAGGGCGCGAGGAAATCCCAGCACACCGAGGTCGCGTCGGAGACACCGATGCAGTCGGAGGTACTGACCTTCCCCATGCGCTTGAGGCCGTAGTCGTCGTTGGCCCCACCGCTGCGGCCGAAGCCGGCGATGGTGCCGCTGCTGCCGAACGGCGGATCGGCGATGGTATTGATGCGCGCCGGTCGGATGCCGGACACCGGCTGTCCGAGGGTCAACACGGCGATGTCGCCGACCGGGAAGTTGTACGCGGGGACGAGTGCGATGCTCTGCACCGGCAGCATGCCGCCGTGCTGCAGGTAGACCCAGAAGTCGTTGGCGGCAAAGCCTTCGACGCAGTGCTGCGCCGTCAGGAAGGTACGGCAGCCGATCAGTGTGCCGCTGCACCAGGCGCCGGCGGTGTTTGGGTTGGTGCCCTTGAGCAGAGCGCCGGTGCTGGCGAAGGCGGAAGTGAGCAGGCCATTGACGATGCGTGGTTGCGGCGCCGCCGAAGCAACGCCGGCGAAGATCAGGAAAAATGCCAAGGCGGCCGCCGCCGCGATCCGGCGACGGGTCATAAGTGGGGTCGGAGACCGCATGCATGCTCCTGGAGAATGAAGAATCGCAAGACGAGCGATTGTGCCGCAGCGGCCGATTGTAAGTCCAATAGAATTCACGCCCCCTTTCCCAAAGGGGCAGCGCCGCAGACGCCGGGGATTTCTGCGCCTACGCCGCACCCCGGTGGGCAACCGCCATCTAGCGACGGCGGCTACATTACGGAAGCGAGCCAAGTCTCGACTGCTGTCGCGCGCTTTTGGGAAACCAGCTGAGCCCTTAGCGCTGGGCCGGCTTCGGCCAACGACAGGGGCTCGCCACCGGTGCGCTTATCGACCCACAGCAAGTGGACACCGTAGGCCGATACCACTGGCGGTGACCATTGGTGCAACGGCTGCGCTAGCGCCGCCGAGGCGACCGTCTCGCCGAAACGCCGTGCCAGCTGTGTCTGCGAGAGCGCCGGCAGGTCGACTGCTTCGACGAAAAGGTCCCCGAGACCGGCAACGTGATCGCCACTGCGGGCCTCGGCGAGCAGCGCCGTCCAGGTCCATTGCGCCCGCGCCATCGCCTCGTCGGAGTCCGCGCCGGCGAAGAAGATCTGGGTCAGGCGTACCCGCACCTCGCTGCGCGGCGGCGCACTGGCGTAGGCGGCGGCGATTTCTTCCTCGGTCGGCTCTTCGAGCTCACTTTCGCTTTCGATCAGCAGCCGGACCCGCTGCGCCAGGCGGCGGCGGACGACGGGATCGGCTGTCTTCATCTCTTCGAGCAAGCCGTCGTCTATGCCGCCGGTGAAGCGGCTATTCTGTCGCAGGCGCTGTTGAATCACCGGGTCGGTGTCGGCCAAGCCGAGCGCCAGCGCCTGTCGCACCAGACGCTCTTCGGCCGAAAGACCGGATACCAGGCTCGGCGGCATCGCCGGGCTCACCGGCGGGTTCGACTGGAGACGATCGAGCCCGAACAGCAGCCCGCCGAGAACACAGTAGAGGGCCAACCGCTTCACAGCTGCCACTGCACCGGCGCCGCAGGGTCAGGCGAGTAGCAGCAGTAGCTACCGGTTTTGATGTGATCGTCGAGGTAGCGCGCCAACTCGCGATCGTGGCGGGCAATGCGTTGCATGGCGATCGAGATCCGTTTGGTGACGCTGACGCGAGCCCGCTCGGCGGCCTTGTCGCCCGCGCTGGCGCGCGCGATCAGTTGGCTCAGCACGCTGTCGAGCTCGGCTTCGAGGACGGCGACGCGGCCCAGGTCGTGCATCGTCTGCGCCGCGGCCAGCTCTTCCTGCAGCATCACAAGGCGCTGGCGCTGCGGTTCGACGGTGGCGGCATTGCTGTCCGTCATTTCGAACAAAGCGACCAGCTGAGTGGCATGTTGTTGGCGCTGCGGGTGCTGCAGCAAGTAGGCGAGGTAGGCGAGGCCACGGAGATCCTTCAATCGAAAGGGCGGGCGACCGGCAAAAGCGATCTCCCAGTGCTCGCCGTCGCGACGGAAGCGACCGGTGACAGTCGCGCCGCCGTCGACTGCGGTGGCGCGTGCCGGAGCTGGTAGGACGATGCCGTGGCGTTGCGCGACGGCAGCGATGCGTGGCGAGAGCGCTGCCATGCCGAGCTCCTCGGCAATCGCTGTGACTCTCGCCACCTGCTGGGCGGCGTCGCGCCGGTCGCTCTCGCTGGCATCCCTGCGGCGCAGCCGCAGCTCGGCGATACTCAGCTCGGTGCGAGCCAGCAGCGGCCGTGCATTGAGACGGCCATTGATTTGCAGCGCCGTGGCGAGATGGCGAGCGGCGTCGTCCCAGCGTTCGCTGACCGCAGCGAGCAGGCCGAGGTAGCGCTCGACCGAGCCGAGACAGGCGACGCCGTAACCGATGACGATGCAACGCTCGGTATAG
>DASPMH010000806.1:0-2352 GCA_035627175.1 Terriglobales bacterium
GCTGTAGCGCGCGCTCTCCGAGCCCGCTTAGGCTACCGCCGCGCCCGCCGGCTGAGAGAGCCGGCGCTACAGCATAGACGCTTGCTCGCGGTGTCCGCTTTCGCCGGCGCGGCGCTGCTACTGCAGCCCGGTCCAGCGCACGCCATCCCCGCGTGCAGTGCGGCGCAGATCAGTCAAAGCGACCCGGGCTGCCCGAGCGGCACCGGGCCTTGTACCATCACCCTCAACTTCGAGATCGCTACCGGCTGCGAGCTCGACTTCGGTGCGCGCGCCGTGACGCTCGGCACCAACGCCACACTCACCATTGGCAATGGCCGGGTGATGCTGCGCGCGGGGAGTTTTACCGTCGGCGCCCGCGGCACGATCAACGGCCAAGGCACCACCGGCGGTGCCATCGCCATCCGCGTCGACGCCGACGTGATGGTCGTCGGCTCGCCCGGCCGCGGCCGCATCGATGTCTCGGCCACCGGCGTGTCGGGGTCGATCGACATCATAGCCGGGGGCAACATCATTGTGTCCGGCGATCTCGTCGCTGCACAGCAGACCGATCTCGGCAGTGGCGGTGAGATCTTCCTCGCCGCCGATGGCGACATTCGCATCGAGAGCGGTGGCACAGTCTCCGCCAACGGAAACCAAATCGATGCCGAGGGTGGCTCGCTCGATCTGCGCGCCGGCCGCGATCTGATTCTGGTCGGCACCACCGACGCCAGCGGCGGTGACGGCGGCACCATCGATCTCGAAGCCGGTCGCGACATCAGCATCGCCGGGGCCGATGCCAGCGCCAAACGCGGCAGCGGTCTCGGTGGGGCGATCAACGTCATCGCCGAACGGAACCTCATCGCAACCTCGCCCGTGACCGCCAATGGCGCCGGGCCGGACGAGGACACCGGCGGCTGCGGCGGGTTGATCGACATGGAGTCGTCGTTCGGCAGCATGAACATCACCACTCGGCTGTCCGCCACCGGCGCGGCCCCGGATGGTACAGGGGGCGAGATCTTGCTGGCTGCGCGCGGCAATATTTCCGCGACCAACACCTCGACGATCACCACCTCCGGCGCAGGCGCGGAGAGCGACGGCGGCTGTCTCAGCATCGACGGGGGAGTCGATGTATCGCTGCTCGGCTCGATCGACGCGAGCGGCGGCTTTGCCGGCGCTGGCATCGAGATCTTCGCCGATCGCAATCTCGGCATGGGCGGGATGATCACCAGCCGGGGCCGTTCGACCGGCAGCGATGGCGGCACCGTCGACGCCACCACCCGGCTACCGAACGCGGTGTTGTCGGTGAGCGGACGAATCAACGTCACCGGCGGCTTCTGCTCTACCGAAGGCGGCTGCGGCACCGGTGGCGACGTCAGCTTGACCAGTTGCACGGTAGTGGTCGACACCGGCGCTGTGATCGATGCGGTCGCGCCGGACGGCGGCAACGCCGAGCTATTTGCACGTCAGAACCTGACGGTGCGCGGGCGCATCGAAGCGGATAGCAATGCCTCGACCGGAAACGATGGGACGATCACTCTGATCTTTCCGGCCGACGGTACGCTCAACATCGGTGCCGGAACGTTCGACCCGCCACCGATGCTGGACGAGCGCGAGCACTGCACCGATGGCGACGAAGAGGGCTGTCTGGTGCCGTGTCCGGTGTGCGGCAACGGCTCGATCGAGTTTCCCGAGACCTGCGACAGCGGCGAGCAGCCGCCGCAGCACTGCGACGGCTGTTCCCCGGCGTGTCGTATAGAAACCTGCAACGACCTGCGCGTCTGCACTACCGATATGTGCGACAGCGCACTCGGCTGTTTCAGCGTCCCGGTGACGGTACCTTGCACCGAGCCACCGACGCCGACCCCGACGCCGACTGCAACACCGACGATCACACGTACGCCGACGGTCACCTTCACCCCATCGCTGACCCTCCCCCCGTCGCTGACGCCAACCGCGACGATCCCGCCGACGGTTACGCCGACTCCGGCGCCGGGCGATATCAATTGCGACGGCAGCGTCGACGCGGCGGATCTGGATCGGTTGACTGCGGCGCTGTTCGGTGACGACACCACTTGCGGCGGCGCCGATGTCAACGGCGACGGTGCGCTCACGGCCGCCGACCTGGTAGGGCTCGTCGAGCTTCTCGCCCGCTAAACATTGGGCCACCCCTGGGGCGCACCGGTGTAGCTGCCGTCGGTAGACGGCGGCAGGTGCGTTGGGTCGAAGCGGCGGCAGGTGCGTTGGGTCGAAGCCGCGGCAGGTGCGTTGGGTCGAAGCGGCGGCAGGTGCGTTGGGTCGAAGCGGCGGCAGGTGCGCTGCTGTGGCGCCGTGCCGACTCCCAGAAATCCCCGCGCCTGCGGCGCTGCCCCCTTT
>DASPMH010000807.1:0-3468 GCA_035627175.1 Terriglobales bacterium
CGAGGCCGCCGAGCGAGATCTTGCCGACCGGATCCCATGCGTTCGGATCGTGGTTGGGCTGGTTGGCAGTGACGGTAAGGCCGCTGTGCGGATCGGCGCCAGCGCCGAAGCCGAGCGCGTTCAGATCGACGAAGCTGCTGACCGCGGGCGCGCCGGAGAGATCGACGCGATACAGCCCTGACGGTCCGAGCGGGCCGAAGCCCACGTGCCGCTTCATGACGGCCGACAGGAACAGCGACGAGCTCGAGCGCTGCCACGCAAGGCCCCAGGTCGCACCGATCTGTGCGTTGGTGGCCAGCGCCGTCGGAGCGACGTAGCCGCCGACGGGCGGAACATCGGGTGCGCCGGTGCGCGTGTACGGGAAGCGCAGCAGCGCGGCGGACGTGCCCGAGCTGCCGCCGCCGAGCGGGTTACCGTTGATGTACTTGGAGATCGAGACGTCCGGGTTGAGCTGGCAGTACTGGGCGGGGCTGGCCACGGCGAAGTCGGCGGTTGCGGGCGAGGTGGCGAAGACGACGCTGCTGTCGGAGTCGGTGCCGACGGCGCCCGGGTACAGCGAGGGGAAGGTGGCCGAGGCTTCGACGCGAACCTCGGTGCCCGCGGGAACGACCAGCGTGTAGGTGCCGTCGAAAGCGGTGGTCGTGCTGACCATCGCGCCCCCGGCGTCGAATGCCGAGACGCTGACGCCGCCCGCTCCGGGCTCGAGCGAATCGCGCGTGCCGTCGGCGTCGAAGTCGCGGAAGACGGAGCCGGTGATGTCGGCGGAGGCGATGCCTGCCGCCGCAACGACGGTCAGCAGCGCTGCGGCCAGACAGCCGCAAACGATTCGCGTAAGTTCGAACATGGTCGGACCCCCGCCAGCCAGTTGCAGAACCGATTCGCTGTGCGCCGATCCCTACGGACCAGCAGAAAGCGACCGGCGCTTTTAGACTGCGGGTCGTGGGTGCGTCAAGGCGACTGAGGATGGCCTAAAGAATTGATGGGGCGGGCTATCCGTTTCACGACCGGCCGCCGCCGACCCCGCCGCTCATGTCTGCTGAGCGGCCCTCGCTGTCCCTGCCTCTGGGCGTTAGGCTTTCGCTCCAATGCTGCGCCTTTCACCCGTCGTCGCGATTCTGACTCTCGGTTTGCTCCTACCGCCCGACGCAAGGGCGGCGCTAGGCAAGGTGGGGGACGAAACGA
The DNA here is from genome assembly GCA_035627175.1 of Terriglobales bacterium. Taxonomy (GTDB): domain Bacteria; phylum Desulfobacterota; class Binatia; order HRBIN30; family HRBIN30; genus DASPMH01. The sequence continues at coordinate 1,183 of DASPMH010000807.1, forward strand.
CCGTGAACGGTCCCAGAAACAGGTACTCCGGTTTACCCGACGTCATCCGCAGGCCTGAAGGATTTCTTGTCGTCTGGTCAGGCATGCGAAATCCCGCTGCATTGAACACTGTTGATATTCTCGCGCGCAGCTTCGACTCCAGCGGAAGGCCGACTGGCCGTCCGTTTATAGTCAATACGCAAGAACGCCGTCCCGGGTCGGCCGAAGTTCTTCCAATCGCTTCGCCTTTTGCGGATGGCGGCTTCGTCGTTGGCTGGGAAAACGATTTCGACGACGATGGAGATGACTACGGGGTATTCGGGCGAGTTACCGATAAAAATGGTCGTCCGCGCGGAAATGATTTCAAACTCCCGACCGTCACTACGGGCGCCCAGACATTTCCGTGGCTCGCCGCGCAGCGACGCGCTTTTGTCGCGAGTTGGCAGGACAGAGGTACTCTGAACGAGCAACGTTCGCAGGTGTATGTCCGTAGATTCGCCCGTAACGGCGAACCGCTCGGACCACAGATGGCGGTATCCCCCTTGGAGGATTTTGTGGGCTTTAGCCCGTCCGTTGCTACATCCTCGGATGATACGGTCCTCGTCGTTTGGGAGACCGCTGGCGGGTTGGACGATCAATCGACAGTAATCGGACGATGGTTCGACAAGTCCCTCGTTCCAGTGTCCGAGGGGGTCCGCATCGATGATGCTACTTTCGGCTCTCAACGGGGTCCGGCAGTTGCGCACCTGACATCCAAATCTTTTGTTGTCGCGTGGCTTGGACTGACCCCTTCCGGTGCCAATGTCTTCGCGCGCCGCGCGGGAACGGACAGTAACTTGTTGGGCGATGCGATTGTCTTGGGCGAAGCGTCGGCGCTCGGCGCGGCGCCACCACGAGTTGCAGCAAGCGGAGATGGAGATTTTGTCGTAGTTTGGGCTGCCGCTTCGGGCTCTGGAACCACAAACCTGGTGGCTCGGCATGTGAGTAGGAAGGGGATTCCCGACGGACCACTGCTCACCATCGCTCGAGAGGTCGACCTCAAGATCAGGCACCAATATGCGATTACTCATGCAGGCAACGGAGAATTCGCAATAGTTTGGGAAGCGCGAGGTGCTGAGGAGAGCACGTCGCAGATTCGCCTTCAGAGAGTGTGCACTACTGGAGGTAGCGATCAGGCTTGTGGCAACGCCACGTGCTCCAACGACGCCGGCGCAGACCAGAGCGCTGGAGCGATGGACGCCGCGTTCGCCCTGCAATCGGCTGTAAGCCTAACGGCATGCGAAGCTTGTCGATGTGACGTCGATAGCTCCGGCACCGTGACAGCCAGTGACGCGCTCGCCATTCTTCGGCACGCGGTTGACCCTCTGACCGAGTTGAACTGCCCAAGTTGTGACGAGACGCCGTAACGACCGCAAACAAGCGTCATTACCCTGAGGCTCGTTCTGTCCCGCTCTACCGCGGCTTAAAACAGCGCGGCGGTGAGCTCGGCAAGGAAGCGGAAGCGCTGGTCGATGAGCCAGAGCAGGTCGTCGTCCTCGGCCGAGATGAACGGCGCCGATTCCAGCGCGAAGCGCTGCGAGTAGACGAGCCGGTTGGTGATGCCGACCAGCACCGGGCGCGAGACGTAGATCCAGACGCCGATCAGGCAGTCGTGCAGCGGCCGCGCCCACAGGTGCGCGTAGCGCTCGAGGAAGATGTCGATGGCGTGCTCGAGCCGGCGCGAGAGCTGCATCGGGTCGGGTGAGGTCAGGAAGTCCAGACCGAGATCGTCGACGCGCGTGATCGACAGGGCCATGATTGCGCACGCGCCTTCTTTCTCGGCGCAGCGATCGGCGAGCCGGCGCTGCGCATCGCGGATGCGAGCGCCCACGTCGCGCGCGCTGGCCTGGATGCGCGTGCAGTCGAACATCACGCGGCGGCCGCCGACGTTGGCTTCGAACAGGCCGTCGGGGCCGAAGTCGAGAGCGAAGCCGGAGGCAGAGAGGCGCGCGGCCAGCGTCAGCTCGAGGCCGAGGTCGCGCGGGTTGTCCGTCGAGTTGCGTGCGTGCTCGTCGGCCTCTTCGCCGGCGCGGCGGATGAGATCGCGCAGGCGATGCTCGAGCGGACCGTCGGCGAAAAAGACCATGCCCTTGTACAGACGGCGCAGCTCGCTCGCTTCGAGCAGCGAGGATGCCAGGCGGTGCGAGACGCGCTCGCGCACGATCTCGGGCAGGTTCACCGTCTCGTCGGCACGGATGAGGTCTTCGAGATCGCGGCGGTATTGCGCCAGTCGCAGCCTGTCGAAGCTGAGGCCGCAGTCGGCCAGCC
>DASPMH010000808.1:0-2243 GCA_035627175.1 Terriglobales bacterium
AGCGACGACGGCGCCGGCGGCGTCGAGGATCGTCCCGGTCGAGCGGTAGTTCTGCTCCAGGCGAATCACCACCGCGTTGGGATAATCTTTTTCGAAGTCGAGGATGTTGTTCACGTCGGCGCCGCGCCAGCGATAGATCGACTGGTCGTCGTCGCCGACGACGCAGAGGTTGCGGTGGCGCGAGGCGAGCAGGTTGGTCAGGCGGTACTGGACCTGATTGGTGTCCTGATACTCGTCGACCAGCACGTGCAGCAGGCGATCGCGGTAGCGGTCGAGAACGTCCTGATGCTGGTCGAACAGACGCACCGTCCACAGCAGCAGATCGCCGAAGTCGAGGGCATTGGCGCGGCGCAGCTTGTCCTGATAGCGCGCGTAGATCTTGACCGCGTGCTCGTGCCAGCTGTCGGAATGCGGCACCTGGTCGGGCAGCTGGCCGCGGTTCTTGGCGCCGTCGATGAAGCTGGCGATGCTGCGCGGATTGGCGACCTGATCGGCGAGATCGAGCTCGCGCAGGCATTCCTTGAGCAGGCGTTCCTGGTCCTGATCGTCGTAGATGGCGAAGCTCGACTGAAAGCCGAGATGATGGATGTCGCGGCGGAGGATGCGGACGGCGGCGGAGTGAAAGGTCGATACCCACGGCTGCTCGACCTCGCCGAGCAGCCGGGCGAGGCGGTCGCGCAACTCGGCGGCGGCCTTGTTAGTGAAGGTGACGGCGAGGATGCGCGAGGCGGGGACATCGCGCTCGCGCATCAGATGAGCGACGCGGTGGGTCAGAGTGCGGGTCTTGCCCGAGCCGGCGCCGGCGAGGATCAGCAGGGGGCCGTCGCCATGCAGCACCGCTTGCTGCTGCATCGGATTGAGAGAGCTGAGGAGATCGCCCATTGCCACACCCCGCCACAGAGAAAATTTTCGCCGCAGTCGCTTAGCCTACCAGGCACACCACGGAAATGCCCAGAAACATTTGAGAGTCCGAGAGCGGCCGGAAATAGCTTTGAGATGTTCCGCGAATGTGCGATGGGCTCGCCGACAATTTTCGTCAGGGGGCTAACTCAATGCCAAACAAGCGATCCGCGGGTGCTCAGCTCGTGCCCGCGGCCGGGCGCAGCTGGAAGGATCCCCTACCCGGCGTGCCGGTGACCCAACGCGGCTATGCCGAGGGCTTCCGCGGCGTGCCGATCCATTACACCGTCTACGGCGAGGGTCAGCCGGCGATCGCCTGCTGCAACGGCGTCGGGGTCTCGACCTTCTTCTGGAAGTACGTGGTCCGCTACTTCGCGCCGCGGCATCGGGTCATCGTCTGGGACTACCGCGGCCACAACGCCAGCGGTCTGCCGAAGCGGATGGTGCCGTCGAACTTCAGCATGCAGGCGAACGCACGCGACCTGCACGCGGTCCTCGACGCGACCGGCACCGAGCGGGCGGTGTTGCTCGGTCACTCGATGGGTTGCCAGGTGATCCTCGAGGCGTGGCGGCGCTTTCCGCAGCGGGTCGCCGGGCTGGTGCCGATCTGCGGCGGCTATGGCAAGCCGCTCGACACCTTCTTCCACGTGCCTGCCGTGTCGCACCGGCTGTTCGCGGGGCTGCACCATTTGGCGATCAACTACACCGACGAGCTCGAGGCGGTGCTGCGACCGTTGTTGCGCTCTCCCCTGCCCTTCTTCCTGGCGAGGCTCGGCGCGGTCAACGCGCAGCTACTCAACTTCGACGACCTCAAGCCCTATTTCGAGCACCTCTCGGAGATCAGCTTGAAGGTGTTCTTCTTGATGGCCAACGAGATGCAGAAGCACGACGCCGAGGGCTGGCTCGGCAAGATCCGCGTGCCGACGCTGGTGGTCGCCGGAGAGAACGATCTATTCACGCCGGTGACGCTGGCGTTGGAGATGCGCGACCGCATCCGCGGCGCCGAGCTGCTGCTCCTGCCGAAAGGCACCCACAGCGGCCTGATCGAGCATCCCGAGTTGCTCAACCTCCGCCTGGAGAAGTTCCTGCGCGAGCGGGTGGCGGCGACGAGCAAGCCCCCTCAGCGCACGACGGTAATCCCAATGCCACCCCCGCGCAAAGAACCAGCCGCCCTGTAGCTGCACTCGGTAGAGTGCGGCAGGCGAGCTGCGAGCGTCGTCTCGGCGCAGTTACCCAAGCCGCCGTCTACCGACGGCAGCTACAGCCCTGCTCTTGTAGCTGCACTCGGTAGAGTGCGGCAGGCGAGCTGCGAGCGTCGTCTCGGCCCCGTTACCCAAGCCGCC
>DASPMH010000809.1:0-4650 GCA_035627175.1 Terriglobales bacterium
ACGCACCCGCACGATGAGATCGAAGCTGTCTCCCACGGAGGGTGCGGGAGCTTCAGAAACAATCTCGAGCGTCACGCGGGGATCCGTGGAGCCGATCTCGATCGTAGCGCCCTCGAGGTCGGCAAGGATCGATGCCCCGGCATAAGTAACGTCGCTCTGACGCGGCGGCTCGACGGCAAGCGCCAAGGTTGTCTGGGGAGCACCGCCCAACGCCTGAAAGCGAATGGTCGCGACTGTGATGTCCTGGCTTGGGAGAGCCGTAAGCTGACCCGCAGCGATGTCCACCCTGCCGAGCTGGTTGTCGAAATGGTTGAGGATGGGGGTGCTGAGAGGGATGCCGGGCGTTATCGACAGCACCTGAAGCACAGTCGAATCGAAATCGACGAAGGCGGCCGCGCCGTCGATCGGCTGAGTGCCGGAATGCACCACCACTCGCACCTCGAAAACGTCGCCCGCAGATACGCTGGTCGCCGACGGCTCGAGCACGAGATTGGCAGACTGCGCCGCCGGCTGAACCGTAATCGCTGCCGCCCGGAATTCCAGCGGCAGCGACCTCCCAGCGAAGGTCACTTGTGTCGGGCGAGACAGCACGGTGCTGGACAGAATCGTCGTTGTGCCGGGCGCCATCCCGCGGAATTGAATGCGGCAAAGCTGAAACGTCTCGGACGGCCAATTGGAGAATGCACCCGCCGCGAAGTCGATCTGGCCACCGGCATTGTCGATGCGATTTGCCAGCACGGTCGGCAGAGCTGCCCCGGCGGTAATCGAGACCACCTGTGCGATCGCCGGGTCAAAGTCGAGAGACACGGCGGCACCATCAATAAGCCTGGCGCCGGCGCGTACCTGGATGTCTATGTCCATCAGCTCGCCAACGAGGAGTGGACCTGCAGGGGCCACCGCTACAACGGCGACAGGCGTGCCGACCGCAGCGACAGGGAACGACGCATCGACGAGCTCGGGATTGAGGAAGGCACCCTGACGGGTCGCATTGCTGGCGCGTGGCAGGGCAGCGTGGAGGGAGATCTGCGTAGCTGCCGTTTCTCCGACCGCACGCACACGCAGCGTGACCAGCGTAAACTCGGCAGCCGGCAGCGAGGTCAGCGAGCCGGCGGTGAAGTCCGCCGTTCCACCGGCATTGTCGACCACCGACCGCAGAACCGTGGACAGGGGTGCCTGAGGAATCAACTCGAGGATCTCGATCGCATTAGCATCGAAATCCAAATACGCCTGAACCGCGTCGATCGGCTGATTCGGGTCGGGAGTAACACGGACGGCCAGCAGAAACTCGTCGCCGACGCCGACCGCTTCGACGGGTGCGGTAACCCGGATCGAAGCGGCTCGTGCGACCGCCGGTGCGGCGATGCAGGAGCCGACCCCGAGCGCGATCAGCAGCAATCGCCGGAACACCATTCCCCCCAAGACCTGTTCACTGAAATCAGCGAAGGATCATCCCCACTCCCGCCAATCGGGCGGGAGTGGGAGATGCGTGTAAACTACCGCTCTCATCGCCAGCGCCGGCGCCGGAGGAACGGGATGAGTAGCAGGAGCCAGCTCGCGCCCGAGGTGCTGGCCACCTGACAACCGTTGCCGCTCGTTTTTGGTTCGTTCTCCACCGCGATCTCCACGGACTCTGGCGTAGCGGTCGCTGAGGGCGTTGGCGTGGCTTCTTGCGCGCCTGTTTGGCCGCTGCCGACGACGACAACCGGACTTTGCGCGATCGACGGGTCGGCGGCGGAGCCGATGGCCGCATTGTTGACGCACACCAGCACCGAATTGCCGGCGAAGCTGACATCGGTCTGCCGGCTCGCGGAAGTGCTGAGCGTCAGTCGCGAGTCGACGATATCGGACAAGGCACGGAACTGAACCGTCGCGAGAACGAATCGGCCTGTCGGGAAATTCGCGAAGGTACCGGCGGCAAAGCTTACTTGCCCGGGCGTAGCGAACTGGCTCTGCAGCACCTGCGGCAGCGTGGTACCAGCGGTAAGCCCCACGACCTGCAGCAACTGAGGATCGTAATCGAGGTACGCCGCCGCGCCGTCTATGGGCTGAAAGCTCGAGCCGACCTCGATTTGCACATCGAACACCTGGTCGCGACTGATCGGCCCCCGCGGCGCCATCACGGCAACCTGCACCAGCGCCGTCTGAGTCGCACGAGCCGTAGCAGTAGGCGTAGCCGCATTCTCTTCTGCGACAAATTCCTGCTCGGCATCCTCCTTCGTGTCCTTCGTGCCTTCGTGTTGATCCCTCCTCGCGCTGCGAGTCGACCCGAGCTGCGAGAAGTTCGGCCGCATCAGCGAGAAATCGAGCAGATTGACCGTCTGATTGTCGTTGAAATCTGCGCGGCCGTCGAAGCCGGGTTGGCCGAGGGTTAGACCGAAGGTCGTGCGCAGGATGGAGAAATCGATCAAGCTGACGACGTTGTCGTCATTCGCGTCGCCCGCCTTGAGCGTGCCGAAGTCGATCGTGTTGACGCCACTGGAGAGGGTACGGGTGGTCTTGACCTGCAGAGTCTTCGGATTCTTGACGAGGATTACATAGCTGTCGGGCGGCACGCCCTCGACGCGGAAAGTACCATTGTTGTCGGTCGCAGGAGTGAGCTGTAGGGCGGGGTTCTGTTCGCTGGTGCGGGTCAGCGACACCCGCAGCGGCACGCTCCAACGGGGATCCGGTTTCGCCGGCCGACCCTCCAGGGTCACTGAGCCGCTGATGATCGCCGCCGTCGAGGTGTGGGTTGCGGTGGCCGTGTGTGTCGGCGTCCGCGTCTGGGTCGGGGTCGATGTAACGGACGGAGTGACGGTCGCGGTGCAGGTCACCGCGCCGCACGAGGGCGGCGTCGGCACTTGCGGGACGAGTTTCTCGGGCGTCAGCACGGCATTGGGTGACGGGGTGCGCGCCGGGCTCGGAAAGTTGAGCCGATAGATTGCGCCGCGCTCATCGAGCAGCACCTGGCCCTGCGCCACTCCTTGAACGAATACGGTCGCGCGGCTGCCGATGTAGGCCTTACCATCGGGAGGCAGCGGAGTGGGCGTTTCCAAGGGCGAAACCAGCTTCACCCGCACCACGTAACCAGCCTCAGCGGCCTCACTCCTGTCGAGCACATCGGCGCCAAACACGACATTCCCGCCACGTTGAATTTGGACCGACTCCCCTGCGGGCACGGCACCAAAGTATATGATGTCCGGCTCAGGAATGAACTCGCTCGCCAGCGCCCCACCACGCGCGAAGGCGGATACCATGAACCCCGCCACACACAGACTCGAGACCACACGTGACATAGTCTAGGCCTTATCAGGGCTGCGGAGTCCGCACCGGGCAGGGCGCACCGGCCGCACTACACGCTGGAGCGAAGGGAACACGAACTAGCTCCAAAAAGAATTGCGATATCGTCGTCTGGTTAGGCGACACTCCCAACTGGACACTGTCGCCGGTCTGCAGATAACGAATTGCGCACGTTTGAATCGTCATTCCCGAACTGCCGCTTAGATTCGTTCCCTGACCGAAGATAATCTTGTCCGGAGCGACGCCCGCATGAACAGTCCCGGGCGCGAGCCGACTCAGCGTAACTTGGAATGTGCCCGAACCCCCGTTTCCCGCCTGACCACCGGCGCACATAACATACAGTCCACCATTTCGTATATTGAACCATCCGCCGGTCGCATCCAGAAGGCCGTCAGTATCAAAGTCAGGGCGGTCAAGGTGGATGACTTTGAACTGTCCGTTGGGTTGTTGCCCGACAACGTTCGTCGAGGCTGCCCGCGACGCGCTGCCCTTGTCGACACTCGCAATGTTCACGGAGGTGATGGTGTCTTGCGCCAAATCGCCCTCCGAACCGCCGCGAATCGTAGCATCCTTTATCTGATCGCTGCGAATCCCGTTTTCGCCGCGGAACAGCTCTGCAGACAAGTCCGCGCCAACGATGGCTCCGTCTTGGATTTTCGCGGACGTCACCGCACCTGCTGCCAGATCGGAACTCTTCACCTCGCCGTCCCTAATCGCGTTGGTGTCTACGCCATTGGCGGCGACGGAATCGGCGATATCGGTTCGGCGGGCATGGAAGGATGGCACCAGTTGATGGCGCGGCACCATCTCCTCGCCGCTACCCGCTTGTCCGGTGGCGACGGTGATGCCGAGGTAGCGGTAGCCCGCGGCCTGACAAGGCCCGGTGCCGGAGCCGCTCGGGTTGAAGCTGATGCTGTCGGGAAACGGCGTCAGGCTACCCAGCAGAACATTGTTGTAGCCGCCGATGACGCTAGCCGTCTCATGCTGTTCGGTCCAACACGGCGTCCCGCCGGTGGCGGTATCGTACAACCGGAACGTCATCGGATAGACGTCATCCTCCAGCGGCTGCTCATCCGCTCCAACCAGCCGCGCCTGAAACGGCACCAATCGGGCCGGCTGTGTTTGGGCTTCGGCAGCACCTGTGACGAGCAGCGTCGCTGCGATCAATGAGGCGATCCATTTCATTCTGCGTCCTCCCGATAAACCGATGACAAACACGAAGGCACGAAGGACACGAAGCCCCTCCACCTCTCACCATTGCGTTCTTCCCGTCCGATTCTCATTCCGACCTCTTCGTGCCCTTCGTGTCTTCGTGTTTCTCCTCGGAGACGGGGCGCATTCCCGCCCCCGAGAAGGACAAGCAACCCGAAG
>DASPMH010000810.1:0-2227 GCA_035627175.1 Terriglobales bacterium
AACACGACAACCCGAAGGCGATGAGCAACTGGATCATGAGCGAGCTGCTGCGGGTGGTGAACGACCGCCACCTCGACGCCGCTCTGACCATTCGCGAGTGGCCGGTTGCAGCCGAGAGGCTCGCCGAGCTGGTCCGGATGATCGACGGCGGGCAGATCAGCGGCAAGATCGCCAAAACGGTGTTCGCCGAGATGGTTGCCAACGGCGGCAATCCGGCCGAGATCGTCGCGGCGCAAGGGCTGGTGCAGATCTCGGACGAGGGACCGATCGTCGCCGCCGTCGAGGCGGTGCTGCAGGAGCACGCCAGCAAGGCCGAGGAATACCGCCAAGGCAAGGAGAAGCTCTTCGGCTTCTTCGTCGGCCAAGTGATGCGAGCCACCCAGGGCAAGGCCAACCCCGAGCTGGTCAACAAGATCCTAAAAGACAAACTATCCTGAGCCCCTTTTTGAAGAAGGCACCGCCCAAAAGGTGTGCGCCCCGTTTCCCAAAGGGGGCAGTGCCCGAAGGGCACGGGGGATTTCTGCAGGTTCCGAAAGAGGCAAAGAATCCCATTTCCTCGCAGGCACGCGCGCAGGGCCTGAAATCCCCCGCGCCTGCGGCGCTGCCCCTTTGGCAAAGGGCGCACACGCGCAGATTGCGACCCTCAGCGGGCTGGCGATATCGAATGTCTGATAAGACGCATTACGAGTATCGACGGATCGGGGTCAGCTGGCCTTGAGCTCGGCCAGGCGCGCTGCCGCATAGGTCTGGTCTTTCGACTCGGGATACTCGTCGACGAAGCTCTGAAAGAGCTGCGCTGCCTTGTCCCGCTCGCCGAGCCGCTCGCGAGCCCGAGCTTCGCCCAACAACGCGCTGCTCGAGTACGGCCCCTCGATCGCCCGCGCCTTGCCGTACTGCTCGGCGGCCTTGCCGAAGTCACCCTTGTCCTCGCTGACGAATGCCAACGTCATCCACGCCTGTTGCAGCAGATACGCCGGCGCGTCGCCTTCATCGACGACCTTCTGTGCCGCCGCCGCCGCGCCGTCGCTGTTCTTGGCCAGCAAGTTCGCCTGCGAGGAATACAGCAGCGCGACCGCGCCGGCATTGGTGCCGTCCCAGCGCATGCCGGTGTCATTGAGCTGCACCGCGGCCTCGACGTACTTCTCGCTATGGAGCTGGTTGAGGCCTTGCGCCAACTCCTCGTTGGCCTGACGAACTCGCGCCGAACGGGTCGCAGCGACGCCGGCGATGGTCAGCCCGGCCGCGATGATCACCCCGGCGACGACGCCGACTTGGCGCCGATTGTGGCTGGCCCAGTCGATCGCTGAACGGGTCGTGGTGACGAATCGGTCCGGACGCTTGAGGTCCTTGCGTTGAAACCTGGCCATGGCTGCTGCCCCCTATCGCTTGAGATGCTGTGGAAGTGGAAAAAAGAAGAGTCGTTGCGGAGCGACTTGCCTACATCTTGTACTTGAAGTCGTCGGGCGACATCTTCTCGAGGATCTCGGCCCATTTGTCGGGTGAGATGTTGGAGAGATCGGTATCGCCGCTCTCGCCCTCGCTCTGCTCGAGGACGCTCGAGCTTTCGAGGACATGGCGCGCGACGTAGATCGGGCTCTTGGTGCGCAAGGCAAGTGAGATCGCATCGCTCGGCCGCGAGTCGATCAGATGGACGCTGTCCTTCACCCGCAGGCGGATCTCGGCATAGTAGGTGTTGTCGCGCAGATCGGTGATCTCGACCGACTCGACGCTGGCGCCGAGCTCGTCGATCAAGTTGCGTAGCAGGTCGTGGGTCATCGGCCGCGGCATGGCGATACCCTCGAGCGCGGTTGCCATCGCCGTCGCTTCGAGCAGGCCGATCCAAATCGGCAGGTTCAGCTTATTTTCGTTGTCGCGCAAAATGACGATCGGCGCTTTGGTCACCGGGTCGAGAGTCAGGCCGCCGACTCGCATCAGGATCGTGCTCTCTTGATCCATTAGGCTCTCGTCGGTCGATTCTGCTCAGAAAGGATTTGGTAGGTCAATGCTCTCGCTCCGAAAACGCTTCAGTGCACCATGTGATCGATCACTGCATACAGTTGGTTCAGGTTGCGGCACTCCTCGACCACATCGCAGTGAAGCATGTAGCGGTCCATTTCGCTGTCACCGAAGCCCCAAGTGAGGCGATTTTCCGGGTTTAACCAAATTACCTGCTTGGCGCGTTGCCGAACTTCCTTCAGCACCCATTCGTGCGGCGCGTTGTAGTTGT
>DASPMH010000811.1:0-4555 GCA_035627175.1 Terriglobales bacterium
TCCGCATGCAGAGTCATTACCTCGACGAAGCTGTCTTCATCCGCAGCCTGAGCTCGCGCGGCAGTCACGGCGGCCTTGCCCGGGCGACCCGCAATGTCGCCCGGCTGCTCGATGCTTTCGGCAAAGATTTCATCCTGATCGAGACTGTCGGCGTAGGTCAGACCGAGCTCGACGTGATGGGCGTCGCCGACACGACGGTGGTGGTGTTGGTACCGGAGGCGGGAGATACGGTGCAGACGATGAAGGCCGGCCTTCTCGAGGTCGCCGACGTTTTTGTCGTCAACAAAGCCGATCGCGAAGGGGCGATGCGCATCAAGACCGAGCTCGAGCTGATGCTGCAGATGCGCCCCGCGCCGAGCTGGATAGTCCCCGTGCTGATGACCGAAGCGGTCAACGGCAAGGGCGTCGACGAGGTCGTCGATGCGATGATCCGCCACGCCCAGCAATCGCGCGAGCACGGCGGCGGTGATCGTGGTGCTGCCCGCCGCGAGGAGTTCCTGCAAGCGGTTCGCGACGAGGTCGCCAGACGGCTCGAGAAAAAGCTGGATCTGGAGCAGCTTGCGCCGGTGATGGGGCGCATCCGCAGCGGTGCGGTCGATCCCTACAGCGCCGCGCTGGAGGTCCTCGGCGACGAAGCGACGGTGCGGATGCTGCTCAGCGCCGAGCCGGCTCAGCCCGCAGCAGCCCCCGCCGATTTGGAGTGATTGGCCGCCGTAAAGGCGGAGTGCCGCAGGCGTCGGCTCGGTTTGCGTCGCCGCGGTGGGCGAATGGCCCCGGCAGGCCGGCGCTGCCGTTCCCATGATTCCTCGACCTTGGCGGCGTAGCGGTGCAGCTTGAGGGCGGCATCGGCCTCTTCGAGCTTTTTGATCCAGCGCCGCACATAGCCTGCGTTCAAGCCGAGGGCGCTACAGATATTGAGGAAGGAAAACGGGGTCTTGTGGTCATCGCGCTGGAGCCAAGCGCGGTCGCGCGCCCAGGCGTAGTGCTCGTTCGCCTTATCGCGCGCGCTCTGGCTGACATTGCGAATGGCATCGATCAACACCGCCAACATCAATCGCCGCTCGCCGTCTTCCGGCAGGGCGTCGATGAAATCGGCTCCGCTCTGTTTGCTCTTCGCCATGGTTGGGCTCCTCGCTTGTGTTTCCAGCGCAAGGACCATGCCCCGCGCCATTTAGGGCGGCGAGAGGCTGGGACCAACGCCAAAGCACCGATTGAGCAGTGCTCTGCTCAATTGTGGTGTGCAGCTTTCGCACACCACGTGCCCTGCCGTCGGTCGTGGCAGCGCAATGCCGTGCCGCCCTCCATGTCGCAGTCGCAACGGCGCAGCGATGGCACCTTGCCCAGGGAGTGGCGGTGTCGAGCAGAAGCTCAGTCGGCCGGCTCCGGCGTCCGAGTGGGAACGGTACCGCCCTCGCTTAAGCTGCCGCGGCGTCGCGGTCACGATCCTTGCCGCTCATCGTGGTGGCGCCTATAACCGCCGCCATGTTGCGGCAGGAGCTGGAGGAGATCGAGGACCGAATTTTGGCGCCCTACGCGATGCGCAGCAGCGCCAGCCGCGGCCGCATCCATGCCGAGGAGCCTCATGCCTGGCGCATGGCCTTCCAGCGCGATCGCGATCGCATCATCCATTCCACCGCCTTCCGCCGTCTCGAGTACAAGACCCAGGTCTTCGTCAATCACGAGGGCGATTACTACCGCACCCGTCTGACCCACACGATGGAGGCCGCCCAGATCGCGCGCACCGTAGCTCAGGCGTTGCGTGCCAACGAGGATCTCGCCGAGGCCGTCGCTCTGGCCCACGACCTCGGGCATACCCCCTTCGGGCATTCGGGCGAACGTGTCCTCGACGAGGAGATGGCACCCTACGGCGGCTTCGAGCACAACTCGCAGAGCCTGCGCATCGTCGACGTGCTCGAGGAGCGCTATCCCCATTTCAAGGGACTCAACCTGACCTGGGAAGTACGCGAGGGCATCGTCAAGCATTCGCTGCCGTACGATAAACCGCTGGCTCGCGATTTCGAGCCGGGCAAGGCGCCCTGCTTGGAGGCCCAGATCGTCGATTACGCCGATGAGATCGCCTACAACAGCCACGACATCGACGACGGCTTGAAATCCGGGCTGTTGCTGCGCGAGCAGCTGGAAGAGGTGGCGCTGTGGCGCGATACCCTGGCACGGATCCGCAAGCTCTACCCGGATGCGGGCTTTCGCATCTGGCGCTTCCAGGTGCAGCGCTCGTTGATCGATGATTTCGTCACCGATCTGGTCAACACGGCGGCAGATCGCCTGCGCCAACGCGACATCGACAACGTCGCCAAGCTGCGTGATCAAGGCGAGCCGATGGTCGTCTTCAGCCCGGCGATGGAGGCCAAGCGACTCGAGCTGAAGGCGTTCTTGATGAAGAACCTCTACCGCCACTACCGTGTCATGCGGATGATGACCAAAGCGCAAAACGTAATGCGCGATCTGTTCCGAGCTTACATGAGCGAGCCGGCGCAACTGCCGCCGCACGTGGTCGCCCGTTGGGAAGCGGGCGAGTCGCGGCCGAGGGTGATCGCCGATTACGTCGCCGGCATGACCGACCGCTTTGCCATCGACGAACACAAGAAGCTGTTCGACCCCAACGAGCGCGTCTGAGCTGGAGTGAGCCTTCGGTGCTGTAGCGCGCGCTCGGAGAGCGCGCGCTACAGCAATGCGGGGGGATTCCTGCTAGCCTGGCGAAACTTTCATGAATCAAGATTTTTCCACCGAACACCGCTCGGGCTTCGTCGCGCTGGTCGGCCGTCCCAACGTCGGCAAGTCGACGCTGCTCAATCAGCTCGTCGGCCAGAAAATTGCCATCGTTACGCCAAAACCCCAGACAACGCGCACCCGCATCGTCGGTATCAAGAGCAGCGCGCAAGCCCAACTGGTGTTCGTCGACACGCCCGGTCTGCATCATGCCCGCAATCTGATCAATCGGCGCATGGTCGAAGTCGCGCAAGCGGCTCTGGCAGAATCCGATGTGATCGTCTGGGTGGTCGACGTGTCGGAAGGGTTGCGCGGCGAAGATCGCCAGATTGCCTCGCGACTGGCGGAATGCCGCCAGCCAATCTGCATCGCCGTCAACAAGGTCGACCGCAAGGGCCCGAGCCATTCGCTGCCGCTGCTCGCCGAGCTCGGCGCGCTGCTGTCCAAGGCGGAAATCGTCCCGGTCAGTGCCCTGAAGGGCACCAATGTCGACAAGCTGCTGCAAGTCGTCACCGGCATGCTACCCGCCGGACCCCCGCTGTACGATCCGGAGACTTTCACCGATCAGACCGAACGGACCCTCGTCGCCGAGGCGGTGCGCGAGCAGGTGTTGCTGCAAACCCGGCAGGAAATTCCCTACGCGGTGGCGGTGACCGTCGATACCTTCGAAGAAAAGGGCGATTTGGTGGTGATCGCGGCGACGATTCACGTCGAGCGCGATGCCCAGAAGCGGATCATGATCGGAGCCAAGGGCAGCCGCATCAAGGAGATCGGCAAGGCTTCGCGGCTCGAGCTCGAGCAGATGCTCGGCAAGCGGGTATTCCTGGAGCTGTTCGTGCGGGTGCAGGAGGACTGGACCACCAAGGCCGGCTTCCTCCGGGAATTGGGGATGTAGCCGCGGCGCCGGCAACAACGTCGATCATGCTCGAGACCACCGACGCCCTCCAAGAAACGCCCGTGGTTACCGCGCGTCTGCCGGTGGTGACCATCGTCGGCCGGCCCAATGCCGGCAAGTCGACTTTGTTCAACCGGCTGGTGCCCGGGCAGCGTGCCATTGTCGATCCGACTCCTGGGGTAACTCGGGACCGCAATATCGCGCCGGTGCAATGGGACGATCGCTCGTTCCTGTTGGTCGACACCGGTGGGTTCGAAGATCGCGACAAGACTTCTCTGGCGGAATCGGTCCGTTCGCAGAGTGCCATCGCATCGGAGGAATCCGACGCGATCGTGGTGTTGCTCGATGGCCGTGCCGGGCTTCATCCCGACGACCGCACCCTGGTGGAAAGGGTCCGCCGGCTGCGCAAGCCCATCTTCTACGCCGTCAACAAGCTCGATGTCCCCAAGCACGAGGACGACATGGTCGAGTTCTATGGGCTCGGCATCGACGAGATCTTTCCGGTCTCGGCGGCGCACGGCCGCGGCGTACGCGATTTGTTCGACCGCGTCGTCGAGGTGCTGCCCGAGCCGGAGAGCGAAAGCGCCGGTGCCGGGGCGATTCGCTTGGCGATCATCGGCCGTCCCAACGTCGGCAAGTCCTCGCTGGTCAACCGGCTCGTCGGCTTCGAGCGTTCGGTGGTCGATTCGACCCCGGGGACGACCCGCGATGCACTCGACACGCCCTTCCGCTACGGCGAGACCGACTACGTGCTGGTGGACACCGCCGGCATCCGCCGCCGGCCGCGGGTGCACGAGCATGTCGAGCGGGTCAGCGTGGTGCGAGCCCTGCGCGCGCTCGAGAGCGCCGAGCTGGCGGTACTGGTCGTCGATGCCGTCGAAGGAATGACCGACCAGGACGCTCGCATCAGTGGCTACGCCTGGGATCGCCGCC
>DASPMH010000812.1:0-4038 GCA_035627175.1 Terriglobales bacterium
CCCCCGAGAAAGCGCACCACCGGCGCCAGGCCGAGCCGCTGCGCCTCGTACTGGTAGGCGCGCTGGTCGGAATCGTAGCCGACACAGAGCAAGCGGAGGCGGCGATGCTCGCGCTGCGCCAAAGCGAAGCCGCGCAACGCCCGCAGCAAGCCCTTGCGGCCGTACCCGGTGCCGAGGAAGAGCACGACGACGTCGCTCTCCGCGAAACCACATTGCAGCCGCAAGGTGCGCGCCGACTGCTCGTGTCGCCGCCGCTCGAATCGCGCCGTATCGACGCCGTTATAGATCACCTCGATCCGACTTGCCGGCACGGCGTAGCGCTGCATCACATCGCGTTGCACCATCTTGGAGTTGGCGATCACCCGCCGATACGCGCCCGGGCGCAGAGCGCGCGCTTCGATCGCCAAGGCAAGACGCTGCTTGAACCAGCCGCGGCCGATGGCGCGCTCCCAGCCGCTGCGAGTCTGAGCGTGGGCCCGCTCGAGGTAGCTGGCGTGGCAGCCGCCGCCGAGGCGAAGCACGTCCTGGCTCCAGGTCTTGCCGAGACCGACGACGACATCGTACGCGGCCGTCGCCAGGTGCCGCTCGACCGCCTGTGCGAACGCCCACATCCGCCAGGTTGCACCAGCCACCGGCGAGCGCAGCACGACGAAGCGGACCGCCGGATGCGGTGCGCTCTCGAAGCTGCGACAGACGATGGTGACCTGGTGCCGTTGCTCGCAGAGATGGGCGGCGAGCTGATTGAGATGGCGCTCGGTGCCGCCGCTGCCGCTTTGGCGCAGGTGGACCAGCGCGATGCGCAAGGACGGCACGGTGCTCGCCGGCGGCAGCTCAGCGAGCACCGGCGTCCCTCGGCTTGTGCGCCACGGCGATCAGTCCGCGACTGAAGAGCAGCGCCGGCGACAAGGCGACTGCGGCCAGCTCCCGTTCGACCGCGGCGCCGGCGACACTCTGCCGCCGCTTGCGACGATGGCGGCGGCCGTTCCACAGCGAGTAGTAGGTCGCCAGCCACAGCAGCGGCAGCAGCGGGCTCCACAACAGCGAGCCGGCGCTGAGATTGGTCGGCTCCAATCGCTCCAGGCGCAGCCCGAGCACGTGCAAGAGATAGCGCAGGCGAAACGCGTCGATCAGAAAAGCGTGGCCGTGGTGCAGCCGATCGCCGCTGCCGCCGCGCAGCGTCGTCACCTCGTTGACGAAACCCTGCTTCGCCAGGCGCTGTCCGGTCAGGAAATGGGAGACGCGCGCGCTGAGATGAAGGACATTGGGGGTGGTCAGGACAAGCTTGCCACCCGGTTTGAGAACCCGCGTGCATTCGCGCAGGAAAGCGGTCTGATTTTCGAAGTGCTCGATGCCTTCCATACTGACCACGGTATCGAAGGTGGCACTGCGAAACGGCAAGGAGGCGCAAGCGTCGGCTTGCACGCCGTGCATACCGGGACGAGGAAAGAGGTCGACTTCGACGACGCGCTGCCCGGCGGTGCGCAAACCTTCACGCACCGGGCCGGCACCGGCAGGAATGTCGAGCACCAAACCGGGCGCGGTCTGATTGACGATCGCGACGACGCGCCGGTGCATGTTGGCGACGGCCACTCGCGGCGGTTACGTCAATTCGCCGAGAGGGGCAACCGGCGCACTTCAAGCTGTAGCGCCGGCTCTCCGAGCCGGCCGGGTTGGCGGCGCATCGGTTGGCGAAGCGGCCATGCGCCTCGGTTGCCCTAGGCGCGCTCGGAGAGCGCGGGCTAAAGCTGCGGGAGGAAGAACTTTTGTAGCTCGCTGTAGACTTCGGTGGCGGGTGCGATCAGGCGGCGGGCCGGGGGTAGCGAGGCGAGAAAGACGCGGCCGTAGGCTTTGCGTACGACGCGGCTGTCGAGCAGCACCACTGCGCCGCGATCGGTGCGCGAGCGGATCAGCCTGCCGAAACCCTGCTTCAGTTTGATCACCGCTTGCGGCAGAGCGTGGTCGCTGAAGGGATCGCCGCCGCGGCGCTGCAGCTCTTCGACGCGGGCTTGCTCGATCGGCTTGGTCGGCACGCGGAACGGCAAGCGGGTGATCACCACGCAGCGCAGCGCATCCCCGCGGACATCGACTCCCTCCCAGAAGCTGTCGGTAGCGAACAGCACGGCTTTCGGCTGCTGAACGAAGCGCTGCAGCAGCCACTGGCGATTGCTCTGGCCCTGCTTCAGCACCGAGAACCCGGCGGCGCGCAGCTCCGGCTCGAGCTGAGTGACCATGCGATTGAGCAGCCCGTAGGCGGTGAAGAGCACGAAGGTCCCGCCGCCGCTGGCCGCGAGAATCGCACGGAGGGAATCGCGCAGGCTGATTTCGAACTTGGCGTCGGTCGGCTCGGGAATATCGCGCGGCACGGCGAGCACCGCCTGCTGTTCGAAATCGAAGGGCGAGTCGATCAACAGCGACCGCCGGCGCTCGGGCTTGTCGATCTCGCTCGCACCGACGCGCTCATGAAAGTAGTCGAAGCGCTGGCTGACCGCGAGCGTCGCCGAGGTCATCACGGTAGTGGGGAAGGCGTCGAACAGCGCCTTACGCAGCAGCGGCCCGACACGGATCGGCGCGCCGTGTAAGCCGAGGGTCAGCCCGCCGCGGGCGCGATGGCGGAGCTCGAGCCAGCGACAGGTGACGTCGTCATCGGTGCCGAGAAACTCGAGCAGTCCTGAGCTGATCGCCGCCAACCGCCCGCGTAGCGCGCCGAGCTCGGTCAGCAGATAGAGCACCTGCTTATCGACGCGGTCGACGATCGCATCGAGCCGCTCGCTCAGCCGCTCGAGCTCGTCCGCATAATCGCCGAAAGCGACGGCGAGTCGGCGCAAGCCATTGTCGAGCTGCCCCCAAAAGGGTTGGCGCCGCAGCGCCGGCCCGACCCGCAGCTTTTCGCTGGCGTTGAGCGGAACCTCTCGGCCCAACGTCTTGGCGACTTGGACAGTAAGCTCGAGAAAGGTCTGCTCGGCATCGGCCATCAGGCTGAGCCGCCGCGGGATGAAGTGTTCTTCGACGCGGCGTGCCGCGGCCGCGGCAACGACCCTTTCGTCCGGCGATTGCACCGAATCGAGGGCCATTTCCAGCACCGGCAGGACACCGCGCTCGCCGGCGCGCGGGCTGCGCAGGCGCGAGAAGATTCGTTCGATCGCGGCCAAGCTCAGGCGCAAACCGAAGTAGCTGGTAGCGACATCCTCGAGGTGATGCGCCTCGTCGAGGATCATCCGCGGCGCCGGCGGCAGGATGGCGTTCTGACTGTAGCTGCCAAGCTCATGGCGCAAGGCGAGATCGGCCATCAGCAAGTGGTGATTGACGACGACGATGTCGGCCTTCGCCGCCGAGCGACGGGCGCTGTAGAAGAAGCAGGTGTCGTAATGCGGGCAGCGCGAGCGCAGGCAGTTGTCGTTCTCGGAGATCACCTGCTCCCACACCTCCGGGCGCGGTCGCACCGGTAGATCGCTCAAGCTGCCATCCTTGCTGCGCTTGGCCCAGGCGAGCACCTCGGTCAGCTCACGCTGGAGATCGTCCTCGATCAGCATCTTGCCCTGCTGCTCGAGTTGCGCCGCTTTGCGCTGGCAGAGGTAGTTGCCGCGCCCTTTCACCAGCGCGGTGGTGCACTTTAGCCCTGCCTTGGCGATCAGAAAGGGGAGATCCTTGGCGATCAGCTGCTCCTGCAGATTGATGGTGTGGGTGGAGACGATCACCCGCTCTTTGTTGTCGAGGCTCCATTGGATCGCCGGCAGCAGGTAGGCGAGCGACTTGCCGGTGCCGGTGCCGGCCTCGACCGTCAACACCGCATCTTCATTGAAGGCCGCGGCGACGCTGTCGAGCATCCGCAGCTGCTGCGGGCGGTGCTCGTAGCCTTCGAGGCGGGCGGCGACGGCGCCGCCAGGCTCGAGCAGCGCGACGGTATCTCTGCCGAGAGGCTTGCTGATCGCAGGGCGCAGCGGTTCGACGAGAGCGTAGACGCGGCTGGCGTCGTTGTCGACGATGTAGGAGCCGACGCCGTTGTTGCCGAGGGCCGACGCGATGGCGACATCGGCCTCG
>DASPMH010000813.1:0-10394 GCA_035627175.1 Terriglobales bacterium
TTGCGCTCGCCCTCGACAGCGTGGCGGTTGGCGAGAATCTTCTGCGCCAGGTGCTCCGGCATGGCGCGATCGGGCTCGGGCGCAGGAGCGGGTGAGAGCGGCGCGGCAAGCTCGTCGGGCGATGCCGCCGTCGGCGGAACCTGCGCCGCCGCGATTACCGCGGTGCCGCAGTCGGGGCAGAAGCGAAATCCGGAGCTCAGCGCCGCGCCGCACTGTCGGCAGCTCATCCCCGCGGCGGCGCCGCAGTGATGACAGAACTGCTTGCCGGCAATCAGCTCGGTGCCGCAGACGGCACATTGCATGGCGGCGACTGTCGTCCGGTTCCTGGCTTCAGTCAAGGCGACGGCGAATCAGCCGCCGCCGTTGGTGGTGGTGACGATGATGCCGCCGTCGCCGACGGCGACGCCGTTGTCGAGATCGAAGAAGGCGACGGCGTTGAGCAGATCGAGGCCGCCGCTGTCCTGGAATTCCCAGCTCTGACCGCCATCGTCCGTCGCGAAAATCAGGCCGAAATCGCCGACCGCCCAGGCGTGCTGGGTATCGACCGCAGCGACGGCGAACAACGGATCGTCGATGTCTTCGATCTTGATCCAGGTGTCACCGCCGTTGGTGGTGCGCAAAATGATCTGCACCGGATCCTCGGCCTCGGTGGCGGTGCGGCCGCCGACGGCGAAGCAGGTGCTAGGATCGACGCAGCTGATGCCGAAGATCGCCTCCTCGGTGCCGCTTTCTTGCGGAGTCCAGGTCGCGCCGCCGTTGCTGGTGTGCAAGATCACGCCGAGATCGCCGACCGCCCAGCCGTTCTGAAGATCGACAAACGACACGCCGAAGAGCGGCAGCTGGGTGCCGCTGGTCTGCGGCGTCCAGGTGATGCCGCCATTGTTGGTGCGGCGAATCTCCCCGAGGTCGCCGACGACCCAGCCGTTTTGATCGTCAGCGAAGGAAACGCCGAAGTAGGTGCTTTCGAGAATCTCGAGCTGCACCTGCCAGCTTTCGCCGCCGTTGCTGGTGGTGACGACGGTGCCGAAGTTGCCGACCGCCCAAGCGCGCTGGGCGCTGACGGCGTCGATAGCGAACAAGCTCGCGGTCGTCGGCGAGCGTTGCGTCGACCAGGTCCGGCCGCCGTCGCGCGAGCGCGCCACCACGCCGAAGTCGCCGACAGCGTAGACGTCGGTCGCCGAGCCGAAGGCTACGCCGAAGAGCGGATTGGTGGTCGCCGGGTTGCGCGGCGCGAAGCTGCGGCCGTCGCTGCTGAAGTACAGGGTGCCGTAGCTACCGACCAGGTGCGCCGCCTGCGGCGTGACAAAGTCGACGGCAAACAGCGGATTGGAGCTGAGCGCGCTGCGAGTGGTCCAGGTGTTGCCACCGTCGGTCGAATGGAGCACCGCCGCCTCGCCGGTGTCCTCGTCGATCTCACCGACGGCGAGGGCATTGTTGGCGTCGGCGAACGATACGCTGAACAAGAAGGCGGTGGTGTCGGTATCGCGTACCAGCCATTGCTGCCCACCGTTGGCGGTGCGCAGCACGGTGCCCGAGTCGCCGACGACGACGCCGAGCTCGGTATCGACGAAGTCGACGGCGAACAGATCGCGGCTGGTCAGGCTCGGCAGCACTTCCCAGGTGAAGCCGCCGTCGTCGGTGCCGAGGATCAAGCCGGCGTCGCCGACCGCCCAACCGTTCGTGGCATCGACGAACGACAAGCCGCGCAGCGGCCGATCGACGTTGGTCTGTACCGACCAGGTCGTGCCGCCGTTGTCGGTATGCCGAATCGTAGCCAGCATCGAATCTTCATCGAAGCCGACGATCCAGCCTTCGCGATCGGTGGGGAAGGCGACCGCAGTCAGCACGTCGGTCGTCTGCAGAGCATTGGTCGTCCAGGTCGCTCCGCCGTTGCGGGTCTCGATCAGGATCCCTTGTCCGGTCTCGGGCTCGTAGCCTACGGCAAAGCCGCGGCTGCTGCTGACGAAGGATACGCCGAAGAGATCGGCGGTCGTTCCGGAGATCTGGCGCGTCCAGGTGGTGCCGTTGCTGGTGTGGAGGATCTCGCCGAAGCCACCGACCGCCCAGCCGGTGTTGGCATCGATGAAGTCGACGGCGAACAGGTCATTGAAGGTCGGCGAGGGATTGGTCAGCAGCCAGCCGCCCGCCGGCCGCGGGCAGCCGTTCAAGGCGGCGCTGAGGCCGGTGAGGATCTCGTCGACGGTCACCGAAGCGTCGGCATTGCTGTCGAAGACTTCGCATTGCGACAGCGGGGTCGTACCGAGCGCGATGTTGACGCCGGTGATGATCTCGTCGACGGTGACGTCGCCGCTAGTGTCGCAGTCGCCGACGCATGGCTGAGCCGCAGCCGGCATCGCCAGCAATGAGCCGAGCAGCAGCAAGAGAGCCGACCAGCGGGCCGGCGTGACGCGCGAGCAGGAAGCGGCGAGCATGGAGCGAGTCCTTTCCGGCATCCGAGCCTGGGGCGCAGACCGAGGCCACCAGTTACCATTCGCCTACCGCGCGAAACAAGCCACGCGTCCGGCTGTAGCGTCGACCGCCGCGCGCCTGCCCCAAGCCCCCAAGCCCACGTTGACATCGCCAAGCGCTTTCCTTAGCTTCGCCCCCCAATCGGGCTGCCGCGGGCGGGTGTAATTCAGTGGTAGAATGTCAGCTTCCCAAGCTGAACGTCGCCGGTTCGATCCCGGCCACCCGCTTTCCCTCCAACTAGCTGAAATATCGCCTCGTTTTCGTCCGCGGTCGTTGCTTGGTCCGTCGTGCCTTTGCGTAGGGTTCCGGTAGGGTTCCGGTTCCGGCCGGCGATCAGCTCGTCGAGCTGCTCCGCCGCGACCTTGGCCGAGCCATAGTGCTTTAGGATCATCTCAAGGCTGGTGCCGGTCTGCCGGGCGATGAACACCAGATCGATGCCGAGGCTCTTCATCGCGCTGATGTAGGTATGGCGGCAGTTGTAGAAGCCACGCGGCCGCACGCTCGTCGATCGCAGTGCGGCTATCCACTCGCGGTTGTAGAAGTTCACCTCGTCGAGGGTGGCGCCGGTGACGGTCGTGAAGACGAAGTCGTCGGCCTTGGGATGCAACGGTCGATGCGCCTTCAGAGCGATCAGCAGCGGCTCGTGGATGACGACGTCGCGGCCGCTCTTCTTCGTCTTCGTCCGGCTATCCTCACCCATGACCCGCGACCCACGTATCAGGATTCGCCGGCCCGCGAGGTCGACGTGCTTCCAGCGGAGATGGATTGCCTCCGATGGGCGCGCGCCCGTCCAAAACTGATGCATGACGAAGGCGAAGTAGTGCGGGCGCTTGGCGCGGAAGTACTCGATGATCTGATCGCGCTCGGCTTCGGTATAGGGGTCGATATCGCTCGCGTCCTTGCCCGGATCGATGCGGCGGATTTCGTCTCGTGAGTACACGCAGCGAGATCGGGCACCGCGTACCCGGCCGATCGCGCGTCGCGGAGCATCGCCCGGAGCGCGCTGTGGATCGTCCCGTCTACGGTCGCCGGCTTCAGCTTCCGCTTCAGCAGCAAATGCTGGAGATCGGTCAGATGGCTCAGCGTGAGCTCGTCCAGGCGCATCGCTCCGAGAACGGGGATCACATAGCGGCGGATGGCAAATGCCCGATTGCGAGCCCACTTTGCGCTGACGCGCCGGCCCTGCTTTTGCCGCGGGTCCTCGGCATCGGTTTCGGTGACCTCAGCACCCGCCGGACGCAATGCGGGTTTGCCCCAGACGCGAAAGAAGCCCGACACCGTGATCAAGCTCTTGAGCGGCGTCTCGGCCGCGGTCACCGGCCGGAAGAGATAGGCGAGATTCCCGTTCGGGAACCATCGGAGGTAGTCGAAGACGCCGTCAGCCATTTCTTGGGTTATCATCGCCGCACGCGCCTCGACCTTCCGTCGGTTCTCAGGTGTATCGAGCCACTTCTCATGAATCCGCCGCGGTCTGGGTGATGCTGCACTCCGGCTCGCGCGGGATCGGCAACAAGATCGGAACCTACTTCATCGAGCGCGCCAAGGAGCACATGCGGCGCTACTTCGTGAACCTTCCCGACCAGGACCTCGCCTACCTCCCGGAGAAGACCGAAGACTTCTACGACTACGTGAAGGCGCTCAACTGGGCGCAGGGTTACGCCCGGCTGAACCGGGAAATCATGATGCGCGCGACGCTCGAAGCGATCGCCAAGGCCCTTGGCCGCGACGTGGTGACGACCGAGGAAGCCGTCAACTGCCATCACAACTACGTCGCGCGCGAGACCCATTTCGGCACGGAGGTCTGGCTGACCCGAAAGGGAGCGGTTCGGGCCCGAGAAGGTGACCTCGGGATCATCCCCGGATCGATGGGGGCGCGCTCGTATATCGTGCGTGGCCTGGGCAACCCGAAGTCTTTCCACTCGTGCTCGCACGGTGCCGGCCGAGTGATGTCGCGCACCGCCGCGAAGAGCCGCTTCACGGTCGCCGACCACGAAGAAGCGACGCGAGGTGTCGAGTGCCGGAAAGACGCAGACGTGCTGGATGAGACGCCGGCGGCCTACAAGCCGATCGATGCCGTCATGGCAGCCCAGCGCGACCTGGTCGAGGTCGTTCACACGCTGAGGCAGGTGGTTTGCGTGAAGGGGTGACAGCGCCACTGCCCCTCGCGATCCGGCGCATCGCCGGCTATGTTGGCTCCGTCATCGCGGCCCGCCCGTCGGTTTTCGACCGACCAAGGCCAGCCGCGATGGCGCCCGACCGCCCGCGGCTCTCCCCCGTCTTTGAGAGACGGAAGGGACCGCCGCGGGCTCGTCGGAGCAAGGGTTCAAGTGGGCATAGGTATCGCCGTCACTGGGCTCCATGCCTGGTTCCTTTGCCTTGCCCAAGCTCGCGGGGATGGAGTAGTCCATGCGTGCGCAGGAAAATGGCTAACAATTTCGACCGGAACGACACCAGGAACTTTGCCGAACGGACGCGTAAAAACCTCAGGGCGATTATCGCACTGCAACGCGAGGTCGACGCCGATGTCCACCCCGTAACCCAACTGGTCGTTTCGCTGCTCGGCCTCATTACACTCCCAAGGGAATGCCGGCTGACGGAACAGCTGAAGCCGTTGACCATAACTGACTTGGATGGGACGTGGCCTCGTTTCGACGTATCTAAGGGCGAAGAAAGATCGGAGAACCTGCACGACCTGGTCGACCGGATTCGCAATGCCGTCTCGCACGGAAGGTTTTTCTTTCTCTCCCAGAGCAAGGTACTGCACGAAGTGACGATCAAACTAGAGGATTTCACGCCATCCGAGATCGAGAAGGCCAAAAAGGAGAGTCGCGATCCGGTTCCCTTCTGGTGTGCCAGTATCCAGGCGGATGAGTTGGCGATTTTTTGCGATAAGCTCGGTGAGGTCCTCTGATCCCCGACCGATTGATTCATCCTCCCCCTCAAAGCAACCGAGCTGGTCGCGCGCCGCAGGTAGGCTCAGGACTCGATGCAGATCGGCGAATTCGCCGCGCACCTGTGCGCCCAGCCGCCGCGCCGCCGCGGCCGCGCGGCAGCACCATCGCCGACGGCACCCCCGCGGCGGCGGCGAACCTCGAGCGCGACGGAGGGCAAGAACCTGAAGCCGTGCTGCCGGCGGGAAGCTAGCCGAAATCCTGGTGGACAGGTCGAAGGCCGACGATGCGAAGCGGATCGAGGGGAAGTTGCGTAAGAGTCCCACGAAACACCGCACCAAGCGGGCATCTAGTAAACGGCAGCCATAGCTGATGGGAATGAATTGGGCAGAAGAAAGAGCCCGGCTGTTTGGCATCTATTCATCCAATCTAGCGCTCTACACGGCGCTTCGGGATCGCTTTCTGTGCCCGATGTGCGGCCGCGAATTTGACGAATCAGCGCTCCACACCAAGCCGCCGGAACTTTGCATCGCCCACATTATCCCCAAAGCGGTCGGCGGAACGATCTACACGCTGGCGTGCCGCGCGTGCGACAACGGACTGGGCTCAAGGTTCGATTCGCACCGTAAGGACGAGCAGCAGTTCCACGATCTTCTATTGGGGCGCTCATCGGTGGAAGCTGTGGTTCGGGCTGATGGCTGCCAATTCCCCGTCGACCTCCGCTTCAATTCCGCCCAGCGCCGAATAGACGTACGAGTGCTACCAAAGCATGCCGCGCCAGGTGCCTTCGGTCGGTTCATCGCCAGCTGGGGCGAAGGTTCGAGGAGCAATGTTACGTTTTGGACTGGCGATACGCGCCGGGTGATCTTGTCGCTTCTCTGCTCAGCATTGCTCACGATGTTCAGGCAGTATGGGTACGAGTACGTTCTCCAGTCCCACATCCAGGACGTAAGACGGCTGATTCAAGATCCCGATGCTGGGCCATTGCCCAGCATCGTTACAACGATTCCTGCCGGCGCAACCCTGGCAAGCGGACACCCCTTGTCCTGTCCCTCGATCAACGTGGTGACCGAGCCGAGGGATTGTTCGTGCTTCATGATCGTTCTGCCGGGGCCGTCCGAGCTGGCGGCGATGCGTGGGGTTCTCATCCCAGGCTTCGGAGAGAACGCTGGACGATCTTATCAAACTCTTCTAGCCGATCCGATGAAGGCAGCCCGATTCACAATGCTCGATTGGCATGCGGTCGATGCTATCGCCGACGCGCGTTCCTTTGGTTGGGGATCCAGGCTTTGGGGCCGAGCTGTCGGCGTCGCTTCCGGCGATCGGCAGTAGGAGCATCTGTTGCCATCTCGAAGTCGAAGCGCGCACACAGCCGAAGTGCCGAGCCGGCGATCGCGATCCCTGCGTCCGCGGTCAATCTAGAGATCTCGCCCTGCCGAACGGGCTGCTGGGTCATCGTTCCCTGCTTCAACGTAGCGGTCGATCAGCCGCAAAAGGCGCCGTTCATTGATCAAAGTCACTCGATGCTCATGCCGCTTAGCCAAGTCGGACGCGCCAGCCGTAAAGCCGGTGGCGGATACAAGCAATGATCGACTGGGACGTTCATCACTGCAGACCCCAAGCAAAGCTCGGACAGGCAGCACGCCAACGCGCTTGCCCCCTCGCAGCCGTTTGCATTCGATGATGGTTCGCATCGGGATCGCGTCCACGCTATCGGCGATGATATCGCGTCCACCATCCTTGGAGTACCGAGTGATTCGCACCCGGTATCCTAAGCCAGCGTACAGTTCAGCTACGACCTCTTCGAACTCTCGGTGCCCCACGCGCATGAGTGATGTTCGCCCGCTCGCGATTCGGCGCAGCGTCGAGGCAGCTTGCTTCGCTTCCGGAGTACCTCTTTTCCAAAGCTTCGCTTGGTTGATGAAACTCGGATCCCAGACCGATAGTTCAGCAATCTCTTCGTCTAACGACGTTACAAGGTCTGACCAAAATTTCGCCTGCTCTTTCCGCGCAAACGAAGGCGATTTCTGGTCATCGAACGCAATGCCGATCGTAACCGGAAAGAATGAACGCCTCGTCGGCAGGTCCACGACAAGGGGCCTGATAACCACGATGATCGAACCCCGGATGCTGCGCGTTCGGTGGTCGCACGTGAATCGCAGAAACGGGCCACGCTCGACGAGGCGGGCCATGCGCTTTGCGAAGTGCCTCGATACTCTGCGATCGCGGCCCTTGCCTTCGCGGTCCGAAGAGAGAATTGTGCCTATGCAGAATGGCTCGGTGAGATCAGTTAGAAGCCGGCGTTCCTGAACCGCCGACCGCGACTTCGCGGCGCGAAGGGCGCGCTGCGTGAACAGACATTCTTCGCCTCCATCGGGCTTACGAACGATGGTGACGTCATTCGTAAGAGCGCTCAGGACAAAGACCTGCTTGTGCAGCACGAAGGTGCGGACCACCTTGCGCCACAACTCGCTCTTGTCGGCGAGATCCCGCGATTTGATCTGCGACGTCTTGATCACCCGTCGACCCTTCTCAAACGCGTCCCAATCAACCTGAGACTCGTACTCCAGAGAGCGAACGGATCCTGCCAGGTGATATCGGTTATCGACACGTCCTGGGCGTAGGTGGCTAGGGATGCTACGGAGTCCCGAACTATCGAGAGGACTGTCAATCCAAACCAGTTGTCTTCCTCATCTTCATAGTGCTCCAACATATCCCCGATGAATTTGACGACTCGGTCGATGCGTCGCCGCTCGGATCGCCTTAAAGTCAACGTGGATTGCGCCATCAAGAGAGATCCCCCACCACATGCTCCATCGCCGCCACCGCCGACAGTGCCGTCGCGCGGTCGCACTTTTGCTTGAGCCGTTGCGCGCGACCGGGGTGGATCAGGTTCCGGAAGTCCTTCGCAAGCCGCGCCTGTTTGGCGGTGTCGGGCTTGATCAGGTCGAGCTCGGCGGCCACCTCGATGTATTCGTGAAGGTGCCAACCGACAGGATCGCCTTTCGCCTTGGGAGCGTTGGTCGCGCGAGCCGCAGCGGCTGAGATCTCCGGCGGCGTTTTCTGCTGGATCGCCCATAGGAGCAGTGCCTCGATCACCGAGCCGGCGAGCACCGTGGCTGCCTTCCATTCGGCGTTCGCCAGCGCGCGGTCGACGGCGGCGATGTCGCTGCGGAGCACCTGACGGAGAGTATCGTCGGCGATGAAGGCTAGATCGGCCGTCGTAGCGGCCGGGGACTCGTCGGGGCAGCGCGCGAAAATCGCCCGAATCGCAGCGACCGGCGTCACGCGCGGTTGCCGTAGGTATCCCCAGAGATGGTGTTTGTGTGCGACCAGGTCTCGAATGATCGACTTCGCGATTTCAAGGTCAGCTGCATCCTCGTGATCCAGCGTGAGGAGTTCAGGGGCCACTCGATCCACGATATTCATTAGGGCATCAAGCCGATGCACCAAGCCGTATGGATCTGGGAGTTCGCCGCCATTCGGCTCCTTCTGAGCAAAGGGGAAGGCTTGATCGATGAACTTGACCACTTGGGTCGGGACTACGCGCGGCATACTGGACCCGATCGCTCGTTAGAGAGCGAATGGTCGAGCAAGCCCGCTTGTTGCGCCTTGATCGACCACTCGCGCGAACCTGCGCCCCCCGTATGGCGCCCGAATTTATATTCAAGGCAAGCCAATACATCCAACAATAGTTCACGTGAGATCTCGGAGAACGGGCAGCGACGCACCAATGCGTTCTTCTTATCCGACGGTATGATTATTCCGATCCATGCCTGACTGTCGAAGGTGCACAGGACACAGCTAGGAGCGCCCCACCCGAAGAACTCGGCGGACGTGCCACTGCGGCCCGTCGTCAACGAGTGAAAAAAGTTTCCGAAAAAGCACGGACCATTCCTTGGATCCGACTCACGGGATAGGCAGTCGATTGTTCTCCGAAGCAGCTCAACTATGTCCTCGGCGGTCTCAACCGCTGGAGCTACATACTCGTGCTCAATCTCGTTTCGCTTGGCAACCGCGCGTTCCAACACGCGCGACGTGAGCCCGTCGACGATGCCCCGACGGAGGAGGATCTCGCTTTGTTGGCGCGCTGTGGTGGGCGGATTGTTGCAGTGGACGAAACAGTCTCTCCGCATATACCAATCTGCGAGGCACGACAGCGCTCGCCGTGCGTGAAGGATCGCGTTCGATGCGAAGCGCTCGCGATCCACCTTATCGCCTGCGCTCTCTGCCGATCTGACATCCGCGATCGCCCAGCTGATGAGCTTATCAACTCCCTCTCCGGGATGCGGAACATGGATTCCAGTGCCGTCGCTGCCTTCCAACGAAGAGATTGCTCCCAAGAGATCCGCCGGATGGATCGGTTCAAACTCGCAGTGACCACGGATCGCGTCCATGCTAGGTTCTCCGCCAGCCGCACCGCTTCTTTCGCGAACCTGCGCTGCCCCGCCAGCTAGCGGCCAGCGGATATTGCACCCACTAATCTCCGACCTTCTTCGCCTTTGCCCACCGCGCCTGAACAGCCTTGCGTGCGGCCTCTGAGCGTTCTTCCTCGGTCATCGTCTTCAATCGCGCCTTGCCACCCTTGCGGCCGAGTGCGACAGCCGCCGGATCTTTTCGTTTGGTAGCCATCGCATGCCCTCCTACACAAATACTAAGCGCTTCGCAATTGCATGTTGACTCCATACGAATCGCTTAGTATAAAGCCGCCCAACGAAAACGGGCCGGAACGGTGTTGGTAGCACCGAGCCGGCCCTAACCAAGGAACCTAGCAAGGAGGTCCCAATGGCTCATTGCTCCCCTACCACGATGGACGGCACGCCCCTAGAGGCGGCGGCCATCTGCTCGCCCTGCGAGCGTTTGTTCTCCCCCCTGAACCTGGTGCGCTGCACGATCTGCAGCCTCTCACTGTGCGTTGATTGCCTCGGCGAGGATGATCGCGGCGCCTGCCAACGCTGCCTCGAGGTAGCCGAGCAGCCGACGGTCCGCCGCCGCATTCCCGCCGTGGTGTACCAGGCCCGGCAGGTTCCGCTG
>DASPMH010000814.1:0-5125 GCA_035627175.1 Terriglobales bacterium
ACGGGTGCAGTGTAGCTGCCGTCGGTAGACGGCGGCAGGTGAGCCGAGCCGCCGCGCTCTGGCGAGCGCAGCTACAACGGGTGCAGTGTAGCTGCCGTCGGCAGACGGCGGCAGGTGAGCCGAGCCGCCGCGCTCTGCCGAGCGCAGCTACAACGGGTGCAGTGTAGCTGCCGTCGGTAGACGGCGGCAGGTGAGCCGAGCCGCCGCGCTCTGCCGAGGTGAGCCGAGCCGCCGCGCTCTGCCGAGCGCAGCTACATGCGACGCTGTTTGAGGGCGAAGACGTGCGAGGCCCAGGCTGGTAGGTCGACGTATAGCCCGGGATCGCGCAGCTCGATCGCCGTGCGCACAAACCTCTCGTCGGTGAGCACATCGTACAGCTCGACCTCGCCCGCCTCGCTGACGATCCAGAAGATTCGCCCCTGCGCCGGCTGAGCGGAGAAGTTGATCACCGCGAGCCAGCTCTGCTGCTGGTAGCTCCAGCTCCAGGCGAGCAGGTGCGCATGCGAGACGTCACCAGACCACGCAGGGGTGGCATGTTCGATGCGCCACGCCGCCATCGGATCGCAGTTCGTCGCGGTCAACAGGCGACGGTAGAAGCGCTCCATGTGCGGATCGCGGTCTTCGTCTGGCCTGCGGCGCAGCTGCACCGGCACGCGCACCCGGCGCCCCTCGAGCTGCCCGTCGTGAATCAGCTTCATCCCCGGCATCGTCGCCATCGCCACCGCTGCGGCTCGGCCCCGCTCCGCGCCGAATGCGGTCAGCGCCCGCTCTTCGTCATGGTTCTCGAGAAAATGAACGTAGGCGTCGACGCGGTCGTCGATGCGCTGCAGGTGATGCCGCACCGAAGCAGCATCGCCGTGGCGCAGCAGGTCGTACAAAGCACGGTCGTAGGCATAGTCGAAGCCGAGCTCGAGCAATTGTGGCTCGAGACCCCAATAGGCTTCGGCGATGAAAAGGAACTCCGGGAAGCGCTGCCGCACCTCGGCGATCGCTTCCTGCCAGAACTCGACCGACGGCCGCGCGCCGGGCGCCGCCCAGCCCCAAGTTCGTTCGAAGACGTCGTTGAGCGCCAGCATCGCCATATCGCAGCGCACGCCGTCGCAATGGGCTGCGATCGCCAGCAGCTCCGCGATCATCGCCGCGCGCGTCTCCGCGCAAAAGTAATTGAGCTGCACGGTGTCGGTCCACGGCGGGAAGTTCGGATCTTTGCCGTAGGCCAGGTCGACCTCCGGCGCGGCGGCGAAGAAGATCTCCGGCGCCAGCGCCTTGACCTCCGGCGTAGCGCGGACGAAACGCTGCGGCGCAGCTACGGTCCAGTCATGATCGCGAGCGAGATGGTTGGGGACGAAATCGAGGATCAGCCCCATGCCGAGATCGCGGCAGTTGCGGCGTATCTCAGCGACTGTGCCGGCGTCGCCGAAGCGCGGCTCGATGCGGTACTGCTTGATCGCGTACGGCGAGGCCGCGACATCGCCATTCGTCCATCCGGGGAGAGCGCGATCGTAGTCGCGGCGCACGTCCGGGTGCGCCAAGGCTTGCGCGCGAGCCGCCTCGCTACGCTGCCAAACGCCCATCAGCCAGACGTAATCGAAGCCCGCGGAAGCGAGCTGCTGCCAGTAGCCAGGCGGCACCCCCGCCAGGCCGAGGCCGCTCTGGTCCGCGGCAGGCGACACCAGCAGTCCGGCACTGACCTCGAAGATCGACAACCGCCGCATGGCCCGCTGTCTAGCGAGGTCGCGCTACGGCAGCAACGGTCGCTGCGGCTTCACGGGCCCGGGCCTGGTGTCGGCACTGGTGTCGGTGGCGGTTCTCCTTGCCGATGCAAGGTCAGCTTGATCTTGGTCGGCCGGATACGATCGACGGCGAGCTCTTTCGGGTAGCTCAGGTTCTGCTCGGTGATCTGGAAGGTCCGGCGGCCGGAGCTCGCCATCGAGGCATCGACGGTCAAGGTCACCCGCTCGACGTCGAAGAGGTAGAAGCGGCGCGCCGGAGCGGTGAAGGTGACGTCGACCGTGTTGGGCACGATCTCGTCGACGATGAATTCGGCGGGCAGGTTCATCAGCCGCACCCGCACCGGATAGGTCGCCTGGGTCGGGCGCGACCCGGGGATGAAGACGTACCATAGGCCGATGACGAAGGCGGCCGCCACCAACTTTTCGAGCCAGTTGGCGAAGAGCAGCTGCGGCAGCCGCTGGCGCCGCGGCAAGCCGGGCTGGCGCCCTGAAAGAAAGCGGCGCAAGACGTCGCTGAGCTCTTGCGGCTGGGCCAGCGTGCGCAAGCGCCCGGCTTCGGCGACCGAGATGCGACCGCGCTCTTCCGAGACGACGATGCACAGCGCGTCGGTGAGCTCGGCGAGGCCGAGCGCGGCGCTGTGGCGGGTGCCGAGCCCCGACAGTTGGCGGACGTCGGCAGACAGCGGCAGATGGACCGCGAACTGCGCCACGCGACCCTGGTCGATCACCATCGCGCCGTCGTGGCCGGGGGAATGCGGGTCGAAGATGCTCTTCAGTAGCGGCACGCTCAGCTCGCCACCGAGCTCGATACCGCCGCGAACATGACGGCCGATCGGCTGGCTGCCGGGAATAACCACCAGCGCACCGATGCGATCGCGGGCGCAGTCGGAGAGTCCTTCGATCAGGATGTTGACGGCATCGTCGCTGACGACGCGGCGCTCGCTGCGCCCGAGACTGAACAGGGCCAGACGTTCGAACAGCTGGCGCAGCTCCTCCTGGAAAATGACTACGACGATGATGACGAAGATGGCGAAGAAGCCTTGGAAGATCCAGGCGGTCAGCTGCAGCCCCATCGCCCGTGCCGCGATGTAGACGACGGCGAGGATGATCAGACCGCCCGCCACCATCGCCGCTCGCGTCTGGCGGATCCAGACGAAGGCGAAGTAGACCAAGGCAGCGACGAACAGGATGTCGACAGCGTCAGTCCAGCGGAATTCGAGAAACGGGCTGAGCATCCTCGTTTCTTAGCGTGCCTGCCATCGTCTTACGACGGCGCCTGCGTGCTGGATTCATGACGCGAATTCGCAGATGTTGGGTGGAGGAGTGTGACCATGAGCGATCGCAAGAGAACCGACGCCCGTGCGGTCATTGCCTACTTCTCGATGGAAGTCGGCGTCGACCCGCGGGTTCCGACATACAGCGGCGGCTTGGGCGTCCTTGCCGGCGACACCCTCAAGGCTGCGGCCGACCTCGGCTTGCCTATGGTCGGCATGACGCTGCTGCACCGCAAAGGCTACTTCCGCCAGCGTTTGCAGCGCTCGGGGCAGCAGATCGAAGAGCCGGTGGCGTGGTCCCCCGAATCACAGCTGCAACTTCTGCCGGAACGAGTCTCGATTCCCGTCAACGGCCTGCGCGTCCAGCTGCGGCCGTGGCGCTACGTGGTTCGAGGCAGCGGCGGAGCCGAGGTGCCGATCTACTTCCTCGATGCCTCGCTGCCCGAGAACAGTGCCGAGTCGCAAGTGCTGACCGACCACCTGTACGGCGGCGACGATCTCTACCGCTTTTGCCAGGAGGCGATTCTCGGCATCGGCGGAGTCGCGATGCTGCGCGCCCTGGGGTATCGCGATGTTGCGACCTTCCACATGAACGAGGGCCACTCGGCGTTGTTGACGCTGGCGTTGCTCGAAGAGCAGGCGGGCGAGCGCGGCCTCGCCGGGGTGAGCGATAGCGACGTCGACCGGGTTCGGGAGCGCTGCGTTTTCACCACCCACACTCCGGTTCCCGCAGGGCACGACCAATTCCCTGAGGAGATGGCAGTGCGCGTTCTCGGCGAGTCGCGGATGCACGCTTTGCGCGCCGGCGGGTGGTCCGTCGACGGCACACTCAACATGACCTACCTGGCCTTGCGCCTCTCTCGCTATGTCAACGGCGTCGCCATGCGCCACGGGCAGGTATCGCGCTCGCTTTTTCCTAATTACCCGATCGACTCGATCACCAACGGCGTTCATGTCGTTACTTGGACTGCGCCTCCGTTTCACGATCTCTTCGACCGAACCATCCCGCGCTGGCGCCAGGACAGCCAGAATCTGCGCTACGCCGTGTCGATCCCGCTGGCAGACATCCGCAAAGCGCACCAAGCCGCCAAGGTGCAGCTGTTCGAGAAAATCTACGCCCGCACGGCGGTTCGGCTCGATCCCGATGTCCTGACCATCGGCTTTGCCCGTCGCGCCGCGACCTACAAGCGGGCGGACCTGGTATTTTCCGACCTCGATCGCCTGCGCCAGATAGTTCGACGCATCGGGCCGCTGCAGATCGTCTACGCCGGCAAAGCGCACCCCCGCGACGAGATGGGAAAAGATCTGATCCGGCGGGTGTTCGCTGCCGGCGAAGCGCTGAAGCAGGAAGTGCCGGTGGTGTATCTGGAAGACTACGACATGGACATCGCCCGCTTTCTCTGTGCCGGCGTCGACGTCTGGCTCAACACGCCGCACAAGCCGCAGGAGGCTTCGGGCACCAGCGGGATGAAGGCGGCGCTCAACGGCGTACCGAGCTTCAGTGTTCTCGACGGCTGGTGGGTCGAAGGACATGTCGAGAATGTGACCGGCTGGTCGATCGGTGACAGTTACGAGATCGCCACCGACACCGGCCGCGAGATCAGCTCGCTCTACGACAAGCTCGAAGGCAACATCATGCCGATGTACTACGGCCGGCCATCAGCCTTCGCCGAGGTGATGCGTTGGTCGATCGCCCTCAATGGCTCGTTCTTCAACGCCCGGCGGATGGTGCTGCAATACCGCGAGAACGCCTACCACCTCTGAGCGTGACAGGAGGACGTGAGAGGTAGACGCGCGGAATTTTTCGACAGGAGGACATCATGTCCTCTCTGTCCTCCCCTCCTGGCCGCGTGTCGGTTTTTGCGCATACTGACCCGTTTGCGATGGCTGACTCGATTGCGTCTGCAGATCTGCTGAAGGGACCTTTAAGAAAGCCGCTTAACTTTATCATTGCATGTGGGATGCGTGGGCACATAGATTGCCCTTTCCTTTCCCCACATGCGTTATTCTTTAACCCTCGTTGTCCGGGCCGCTCGGCCCTTCGTCGTTTCCTCGGCTTTCCTCTTGATCGCAGCTGCGTCCGCCTCGGCGTACGACGCAGTGATCGAATGGTCACCG
>DASPMH010000815.1:0-5658 GCA_035627175.1 Terriglobales bacterium
GGAGGGACGCTCCGGCCGTCTCGCAACCTCCAGCTCATGGGCGCCGGCTCCCCCGTCAGATCGTTCGTTTATAAACAGTCTCGGTAGAGCGCGGCAGGCTCGCTGTAGCTGCGCTCGGCAGAGCGCGGCAGGCTCGCTGTAGCTGCGCTCGGTAGAGCGCGGCAGGCCACCGGAGGCGGCAGGGCACCTCCGGATGTGGCCGCCGTCGCTAGCCGGCGGAGCGACAGGACGGGCCGGCAGGGGGCGGCGCAGAAATCCCCCACGCCTGCGGCGCTGCCCCCTTTGGGAAAGGTTGGGAAAGGGGGCGCACGCCTGGGGCAGTTACTTCCTTGATATAGTGCCGATCTGGACCTGGTGACGGCTTGCCAGGAACGACTTCGGGTCTGTGCCGGCCGGTAGGGCGTAGGCTACCGATTTCAGCCCGTGCCCGCCCGCTTCAACTTCGGCGAAGCGGTCGATGCGATAGCCGAGCCCCGGATGCTCGCCGGGGTGGTCCTCCGGAGGCTGCGGCTGCGGCGAATGGCGGTAGAGGATGCGGCGGCGGGTCGGTGCGAGCGAGTCGCTGACGTGCAACACCTGAAGCAAGGTCAGCTGCGGCCCATGCAAGGCGAACCACTGGCGACCCGGCGACAGCTCGAGCTTTCGTTCCTGTTCATCCTCGTCAATGGTCCACGAATGCCGGTCCGGTAGCTCGGCTCGCCAGCCGCGCAGATCGAGAAAGTCGACGATGACCTCGAGCTCGATGTCGGTGAAGAAGTAGGTCGGCCGGTAGTTGAGCCAGAGCGCTACCGGTAGCTCGGCGAAGTCGGGGTGGAAGAAGGTGTAGACCGAGAACAGCGGCGAGCGGATCCCCCAGCCGAGGCGGATGCGCTGGCGCTGCAGTCGGATGATCCGGATCGGTCCGGCGTGCCAGCCGATCAACTCGCTGGTCAGGTCGCCTTCGTTGCGGCCGAAGCGCAGCAGACCCCAAACGAGGCTGGCGCGCGCCCGCACCTTGAAGCGATCGAGAAGATCGCGCCCGCCCTCGGCTAGAGAAAGGAAGCGATCCGGAATACCGCCTTTGAATCCGAGAGCGACGCGCCGGCCGAGGAGCAGGTCGGCAGACGGGTCGTAGCGGACGTAACTCTCGGCCGCCCGCGGCGCCCGGTCGGCGCAGGCCAGCAGGTAGACCCAGCGGCTGGCGGCGCCGGGCAAGCCGGTGACCTCGATCGCCAACGCCGTGCGATGCGGCGGCAACGCGTCCGGCGTCGCAATTCTTTCGCCGGCATCCTCGGCCATCCACAGCAGCAGATCGTTGGCGTCGAAAACGGCGGGCGGCTGATCGTGAATCGGGCTCGGACCGTGCGGCAGCACCCACTGTCCATCGGCGGTGCGCTCGTCGACTTGGAAAGGAATCGGCCGGCAGGCGGAGCGGTGACAAGCGAGCAACGCCAGCCGTTCGAGCGGCGTGCCGGCGACGGCGGTGAGCTCGGCGCCGGTCGCTTCGAGGACCGCGAGCGAGGGATCGGCGCCGGCGACGCGCGCCAGCAGCAGCAGCGCCCATGCGCCAAATACGCGTCCTGCGGACATTATTGTCTCACCGCGTGCCTTTACATTGTTTCTTGGGCTGTGCTACAGCCGCGCCGCGACAGGCCGTAAGAATCATTTGCGAAACAGAGGTTTGCGGTGATCCGCGCAAGCCGTGGTCCGGGCTTCTGCCCAGTGGGAGGGAGAGGAACATGATCAAGCGATTGGCTGTGTTGCTCGTGGTGGCTGGCATCGCCGGCTGTGGCGACAGTGGCGATAGTGATGGCCGCCCCGAGTCGGTGCCGAACGCCGCTGGAATCTGGCGTGAGAGCGCCGCAGCGATCCAGCGCAACGATTGCACCGGCTTTACCGTTCCGCCGGTCGCTGCTTGCAGCCGGGTGATGTCGCAGCGCACCGACGATGTCGGCCTCAGCTCCCAATGTGACGACGGCGCGGTGTTCCAAGGCGGCATCGGCCTGGACGGCCACATCGAAGCGAAATCGGTATCGAGTTTCGATCTGCCCGGCCGCTGCTCGGTCGAGATCGAGACCCACCTCGACTTCTTCGCTTGCGATGTCGGCGCCAACAACAGCTCGGAGAGCGATGCGCTTCGCCTGATGCGGCTGAAGCCGAGCGGCGACTGCTCTCTACCGCCGACCTGTATCGGCGGCAGCGCTCGCGGCCGAGCCTGCACCACCAACGCCGATTGCCCCGGCAACGGCCGCTGTAATGTTTCGGTGTGCGTCGGTGGCGACAACGACAATCTCGCCTGCACCGGCGACGAGGGCTGCCCCAATGGCTTCTGCTCGAGCGCGGTTTGCGCCGGCGGCACCAACGACGGCACCAGCTGCGCCAGCAATGCCGATTGCCCCGACGGCGAGTGTAATCGCCCGGTGTGCATCGGCGGTACCGACGACGGCCAGGCGTGCGAGTCGGATGACGATTGTCCGGCGGGCGAGTGCAACGCAACGATCAACTCGTGCATCGTGGTGATGGCTTCGACCTGGACCCGCCGCCCGGGCACCTGCTTCGGCGGCGCCAACGACGGCCGCCCCTGTGTCGGCGCGGCCGACTGCCGCCCCGGCACCTGCGTCAGCACCGTCTGCGGTGGCGGCGCGCGCGAGGGTCTCGCCTGTACCAACGGCGGCAACTGCCCGGTGGCGTGCGTACCCGGCGGAGCCGGTTCGACTTGTGCGGGCGGCGCCCGCGATGGTGAAAGCTGCACCGTCGACACCGACTGCACCCTGTTCGAGTGTCGCATGGCGACTCCGGCGCTGCGCTTCTGCAATACCGGCGTGCGCAGCAATCTCGCTTGTACCGTCGACACCGATTGTCCTTGCGATGACGAGATCACCCCGGGCAACTGCCCTTCGGGCCGTTGCGCGGCGCGCAACTCGTGCAGTGGCGGTATCAACGTCAATGCGGCCTGCAACAGCGCCAACGACTGCCCGGTGTTCGCCTGCGGCTCGTCGTTCTGCGACGGTGGCAGCGGCGATGGCCAGCCGTGTACGACCGACGTCGACTGCGGCGGTGGCAGCTGCGTCGACCGACCCTTCTGCGAGGGCGGCACCGAGGCGGGACGTTCTTGTGACGGCGACGGCGACTGCCCAGGCGGTGCGTGCGTCACCCAGGCACGGACGTGCTCGCACGAGCTCAGCATCGATTGAGCCTGGCTCAGCGATGCGCTGGGACTGCGGGCACGTCGAGATTCACAAGGCGGGACGCGTAATTAGCCGCAACTTGCTTGACACAAAGACGAACGCTCGCGTATGCACGCGGGCGTTTGTCAGCTCGGTATCTTGGACAGCAGCATCGTGGGCGAAGCAGTTCGTGAGAGGAGGGACCCAATGGCGCGATCGGGGCTGAGGGTATGGGGTTTCGTGTGCTTTGTCGTGGTGTGCGCGGCGCCCCTGGTCAATTCGGCGACGGCGGCAAACCTCGACAAGAACGGTGAGATCAAGCTGGGGGTACGCACCTACGTCAACGCGCGTATCGGCACCGAGAACACCGACTACTGGTCGAACACCGGTATCGCGGATCCCGGTCCGAACACCACCAACGGGGTGCTGCAGAAATCACGCACCTTTCCGTACTCGCCCGCGGGTCACCTGCGGCAGAATCGCTTCTTCGCCGAGGTCGAGTTCAAGCACGACTTGGCGCGCTTGCAGAAAGAAAATTGGGGCCCGCTCTCGCTGCTCAATTCCGTGCCGAGCTGGATGCGCATCCGCAATCTCTCGTACGGTCTGACCTACCGCGGCGAAGGCGACGGCATCTACGATTGGGGTCCTTCCGAGTACCGCACCGCCCGCCAGTGGGGCAGCGAGGTCGGCCCGCTCGGCGACAACTGCGGCGACTTCAATGTCAAAGGATGCCTGTCCGGCAACCCCGCCACCGGCCGGCCGGTGCCGGTCGGCCCGCTGCGCAAGCGCCTGCGCGACCTCGGTACGCACCGCTCGCGACTGTTCCAAGCCTACTTCGATGCCGACATCGGCCGCTACATCTGGTTCCGCTTCGGCCGTCAGATCGTATCGTGGGGCGAGACCGACTCGTTCCGCTTGCTCGACAACATCAACCCGGTCGATTCGAGCTTC
Organism: Terriglobales bacterium; assembly: GCA_035627175.1. Taxonomy (GTDB): domain Bacteria; phylum Desulfobacterota; class Binatia; order HRBIN30; family HRBIN30; genus DASPMH01. The sequence goes on from DASPMH010000815.1 coordinate 4,098, forward strand.
GGCGGCTTCCTGATCTCGCTCGACGAACGCCGCGTGCCGCTCGATATGCTGCGCATGCAGTTCCGCACCGGCGACATCGGTCCGCTGACCGAGACCTTCCTCGAGCTCTACGCCGCGATCGACAACAAGGTCGGCTACGCTCCGGGCATCCCTTCGGGCGGACCGTGGTCGTTCCCCAACACCGGCGTGCCGTCGGGCAATACGGTGTCGCAGCGCGAGCGACCGGCACGTAGCTTCAGCGACATGCGCGGCGGCGGTCGTTTCAACTTCAATCTCGGCGAGGGCACCTTCAGCCTGGCGCACTACTACACCTACTTCGATACGCCGACGGTGCAGTCGTTCGTCAAACCCGGCTTCCCCGTCAATCCGCGCTTCCCTTCGACCGATCCCGACGTCAACGCCTGGCACGACAGCGTGCACGACGGCTACTCGGTGCTGGCGGTGCAGAAGGCGCCGCTGACCCAGGTGACCGGCGCGTCGATGACCTTTGCCATGCCATCTTTGTACTCGATTCTGCGTGGCGAGTTCGCCTACTTCCACAACGAAGCGCGCTTCACCCAGTCGCAGCTCGATCCGTTCATCTATCATTACTTCCGCGAGGTCGACGGTGAGTTCCTGCCGATCAGCGGCGGCGACCTGCAGGCCGCCTGCAACGAAGTAGCGGCGGAGGCGAAAGGCGGCCCGGCCGCCAGCGAGCAAGCCCGGCGCAATTGCCGCCTCACCGGCGGCCGGCGCATGGGCGACTCGATCAACATGGCGATCGGCTGGGATGCCAATCAGTTCATCCGCTTCCTCAACCCGCACCAGACCTTCTTCATCTCGACCCAGTTCTTCTACAAGCGCCTGCTCGGCGCGGTCAGCCGGCGACCGATCGCCTCGAACCGCATTCCCTACGAGGGCGAGGTTCTGCCGGTGACGGAATTCGACACCTTCGTACCGCAGGGCGGTTTGAATACCTTGGGTGCCGTCGAGCCGAGCTTGATCGCCCAGCCGACGAACAGCTACTTCAACACCTTCTTCATCACCACCGCGTATCGCAGCGGTACGATCAACCCGAGCTTCACGTTCTTCTACGATTGGGGTGGCGCGACGGTGTTCATCCCGGCGATCACCTTCACCCAGGATCCGTTCCGGCTGTCGATCGACTACAGCATTCTCGCCGCCGGCCGCTTCAAGGGTGGCAGCGGAACCAGCTTGCTGAAGGATCGCGACAACATTCAGTTCCGTCTGGAGTACGTGATCTGACCTGACGCGGGAGCAATCGTGACCCAACTACGTCCCCTCTACCGATGCCGCCCTGGTTTGGCTGTGACCCTGACTCTCCTGGTCGCGGCGGCGAGCTCCACCGCTTTCGCGGCCGAAGTGCTCAAGGCGAACGACGTCCGCCAAGGGCTGTATTCGACCTGCTTCGTCAGTGACACCGAAGGCTGGGCCGTCGGTGATCTCGGCCGCATTTTCCACACCACCGACGCGGCCAATACCTGGGAGGTTCAGAGCGCCGGCACCAAACGGCCGTTCGTCGCGGTCAGCTGCGTCGACCGCAACCACGTCTGGGCCGCCG
>DASPMH010000816.1:0-11582 GCA_035627175.1 Terriglobales bacterium
TCGGAGAAGAATAGGAATCTAAAAATGAATTTAGAAATCTTCTTCTGATCTCCGCGGGCTCTGCGTGCTCCGCGAGAGATTCTTCCTCCTACTGCCTCGCAGGCAGCGTCGCGATGAACACGCAGCGCCGCCGAGGAGTTCCTCGCCGAGCACGCGGTGCTCGCTGAGATCGGAGAAGAATAGGAATCTAAAAAAGGATTTAGAAATCTTTTCTGATCTCCGCGGGCTCTGCGTGCTCCGCGAGAGATTCTTCCTCCTACTGCCTCGCGGGCAGCGTCGCGATGCACACGCAGCGCCGCCGAAGAGTTTCTCGCGGAGCACGCGGTGCTCGCTGAGATCGGAGAAGAATAGGAATCTAAAAATGAATTTAGAAATCTTTTCTGATCTCCGCGGGCTCTGCGTGCTCCGCGAGAGATTCTTCCTCCTACTGCCCCGGGGGCAGCGCCGTGAGCGATAGCAGCGGCGGCAAGAACTTTTCGCTAGATGCGTTGAATGGTCGTCCGGTTGGCTTGGATCAAGCCGTTCGAGATTCGGACGATGCCATCTTTGAGCATCGATGCACCGAAGTTCAGAATGTATCCGAGCCTCAGTCCCGTCAGTTTCAAGTAGGTGAGGACCTGCTTGCGGTGCGCATCGCAGACGCGGCTTACCGATTTTATTTCGAGCAGCACCTTGCCTTGAACGATGACATCGGCACGAAAGCCCTCGTGGAAGCTGCGGCCGTGGAAATGGATCGGCACCACCACTTGCCGCTCAACGCACAAGCCGTTCCGCTCCAGAGCATCAGCGAGAAGCACCTCGTAAACGCTCTCGAGCAACCCCGGCCCGAGCTCACGGTGAAGCCGGATGGCGTGAGACAAAACGATTGTGCCAATGGCGTTCTCATCAAGCACAGTTTCCATCCTCAATCGTGTCCAGCGTGGCACAGGTTTCTCAAGATGCTTCCTTTGGCTACTGCCTCGTTCCGCGAGAGATTCTTCCTCCTACTGCCTCGCAGGCAGCGTCGCGATGAACACGCAGCCCCGCCGAGGAGTTCTCGCGGAGCACGCGGTGCTCGCTGAGATCGGAGAAGAACAGGATCTGATGAGAGCGGATCACGCGAGAGATCTTTGGCCGACCCGGCGTGGCGGCGGCGCAACGGGCGTCGCTCGATGGCAACGTTCGTACGATGAGAGTGAGCTTGCCTCGGCCTGCAAGACAGCTTTACGGCGCGGCACGGAGATTGATTGAGGCTGCGCAAACCTTGCGGCTGCGGCCGCTGCACGAGAGGAGCTGAGTATGAATGCAAAGCGGATTGGTTTGTCGGTGTTGCTCGCCGACTTCGTCGCCCTGACCGCCTATGCCGTGTACCAGCACGGCTACGTCGCCTTCTTCGAATTGGCGGTCAGCAGTATGATCGGAGCCCAGGTGTTTCTCGATCTGATCATTGCCTTGAGCTTGGTGATGGTCTGGATGTGGCGCGATGCGCGCGCTCAGGGCGTCTCGCCTTGGCCGTACGTACTGCTGACCCTGGTGCTCGGCAGCATCGGCCCGCTAGCCTATCTGGTCCGACGTGCCGGCAACGAGAGCGCCCCCGCCGACGTCGTTGCCCGCGCCGCCTGAGCGAAGCTTGAGCGCGGCAGCTACGCCGCCCGCGAGGTCGAGGAATCGTCTTCGCTGCGCACCACCCGCGGCAAAACCACTTCGAAGCGGCTACCGCTGGCAGGTGTGCTCTCGACGCGCACCTCGCCGTCGAGAACATCGGCGAAGCGCTTGACGATGAACAGCCCGAGCCCGAAGCCGGCGCCGCCGGTAGTCGCACGGGCGAAGCGGTCAAAGATGCGCGACAGCTGCTCCGGGGCGATCCCTTCGCCGGTGTCTGCCACTGCAATGCGAATGGCGTCGCGCTCGGGATGCTCGCTGATCTCGATGGTGACACTGCCGTCGCGGGTGTGCTTGAGCGCATTGTGGATCAGATTGCGAACGATCCCCTCGACCTTGCCGCGATCGCTCAACATGAGGATCTGCTTGTCGCCCGCCGTCGGCCACTTCAGCTCGACCGTCGGCCGTCGCCAAGCCGAGGGAATCTCGACACGCAGCCCATCGAGCAGCTCGGCGAGCTCGAACTCTTCGAGCGTCAGCCGTAGTGTGCCGGTCTCGATGCTGCCAAAGGCGAGCATCGTGTGCACGATGTCGGCGGCGCGCTTCGACTGATCCGAGATGCGGCGCAGGTAGCTGACCAGCTGATCCTGATCGCTGTACAGGCCGTCACCTAAGATCTCGGCGAACATGCGGATGTTGCTCAACGGTGTCCGCAGCTCGTGTGACAGCATCGAGAGCAGATCGGTCTTGGCTTGGTCCGCGGCCCGCGCCACATCGCGCAAGCGGGCATTCTCCTCCGCCAGGGCGCGCTGGCGGAAGGCGTCGGCGAGAATCCGCTTGCGATAACGATCGATTGCGTGCGCGCCGAAGGCGAGCACGGTGAGAAAGCTGACCAGGGCGAGGGCGCTGTACCACACCGGGTAAGCGGTATGGGTGCCGAGCTGTAAGACCAGAGCGTAGCCGGCGAGCGGAACGATGCTGGCGATCAGCTGATGGCGCAGGCCGAGCGGAAACGCCACCGCAAAGCCGCCGAGCAGCACATTGAGCGCGAGCACGCACAGCTCGCCGCTGCCGCGGACCAGCGGCGAATAACCCAACATCGCGGCGGCCAGCGCGCTGACCGTGCCGAGCGCAATCGTCACCGCCTGCTGCGGCCGCCGGCGCAGCAACCGCAGCGACCCGGCGGCGATCAGCGCATAGGCGGTGCCGACGATCAGCACCGCCGGACGATGCCCTGGCCGGGTGATCCATTCCATCACGCCAACGAAGGTAACTACCAGTAAAAATACGACAAAGCTTGGTGTCGCATGGCGCAGTACCAAGTCGCGTCGATCCTCCGCTTCGACTTGGCCGAGGCCTGGGGGGACAGGGAACGGTTGGCTCTTCCAGGGCATAATATCAGCACCGGGCGCGCGGCGCTGGTCACGCCTAGCCTACTGCCGATGGGGGAAACAAGACGCATTTGCGCTTGGCCTGCGGATCGATGCCGCCGAGGCGCGGTTGATCGCCTATGGGCGATCATTTAAGAACCGCCCACTGTGCGCTACACCCAGACGCTGATCCCGACACTGAAAGAAGATCCCACCGACGCCGAAGTCGTCAGTCACCGTCTGATGGTGCGCGCCGGCATGATCCGGCAGCTCGCTCGCGGCATCTACGACATCTTGCCCTTCGGTTTGCGGGTCGTCCGCAAGGTCGAACGGATCGTGCGCGAAGAGATGGACCGCGCCGGGGCTCAGGAGATCCTGATGCCGGCGATCTGTCCCGCCGAGCTGTGGCAGGAAAGCGGCCGCTGGGAGATGTACGGCAAGGAGCTGCTGCGCATCAAAGATCGGCACGAACGCGACTTCTGCTTCGGTCCGACGCACGAAGAAGTCGTCACCGACATCGTCCGCCGCGACGTGCGCTCCTATCGCGAGCTGCCCAAGAATCTCTACCAGATCCAGGTCAAGTTCCGCGACGAGGTCCGCCCTCGCTTCGGCCTGATGCGCGGCCGCGAGTTCCTGATGAAGGATGCCTATTCCTTCCACGTCGATGCCGACGATTGTCATCGCGAGTACCAACGCATGGCCGAGACCTACAAGCGCATCTTCGACCGCTGTGGTCTCAATACTCGTATGGTCGAGTCGGATACCGGCGCGATCGGCGGGCGCCGTGCGCACGAGTTTCAAGTGCTGGCGGAATCCGGTGAGGACGCGATCGTCAGCTGCAGCAAGTGCGACTACGCCGCCAACGTCGAGAAGGCCGAGATCGGCCGGCACGACTTCGCCTATGCGGCTCCGGCCGATCCGACGCTCAAAAAGATCCGCACTCCCGGCAAGCGGACGATCGAAGAGGTGTCGGCGTTTCTTTCCGAGCCCGCCGACCGCTTCGTCAAGACGCTGTTGGTCACCACCAGCGAGGGAGCAACGGTCGCCGCGCTGCTGCGCGGCGACCACGACCTCAGTGAAGTCAAGCTGCGCGCCCTGCTCGGCAGCAGCTGGACGGCTATGGCCGAGGCCGACACCGTCCAACGGATCACCGGGGCAGACGTGGGCTTCGCCGGCCCGCTCGGCCTCGAGGTTCGCATCGTCGCCGACCAGGCCCTGCGCGGCTTGCGCGGCGGGATCACCGGCGCGAACGAAACCGACCACCATTACGTCGGCTTCGATCAAACGCGCGATCTCGACCAGATCGAGTTCGCCGACATCCGCCTCGCCCGTGGCGGCGACCGCTGTCCGCGTTGCGGCGACGGCGTTTTCGACGGCCACCGCGGCATTGAAGTCGGCAACATCTTCTATCTCGGCACCAAATACAGCGCGGCCATGAAGGCGACCTACCTCGACCCGCAGGGGCAGGAGAAGCCGATGGAGATGGGCTGCTACGGCATCGGCGTCACCCGCACCGCAGCGGCGGCGGTGGAGCAGTACAACGACGCCAACGGCATCCTTTGGCCGATGCCGCTTGCGCCGGTGCAGGTGCAGCTCGTGCCGGTCAAATTCGAGGGCCAGATGCGCACCGTCGCCGAGGATCTCTACAACAAGCTGATCGCCAACGGCGTCGAGGTTCTACTCGATGACCGTGACGAGCGAGCCGGCGTCAAGTTCAAGGATGCCGATCTGATCGGCACGCCGCTGCGGGTCACCATCGGTCCCAAGGGGCTCGAGCGCGGCGTCGTCGAGGTCAAACGCCGCAACCAAGCCCAGGCAAGCGATGCCGCGCTCGCTGACGTCGTAGACCAATTGACCGGTCAAGTTCGCGCCGAGCTCGCCTGATGTCACCGCTGAGCTCCAGCGAGCTGCAGCGCGCCCGCGCTCGTCTGATCTTCGCCCTTCACCACGACTCGCTCGACGAGGCGATGGCGACGGTGCACCAGCTGCGCGACGAGGTCGGGATGTTCAAGGTCGGCAAGCAGCTCTTCCTGCACGCCGGTCCGAAGATCATCCAGCTGATTCGCGAGGCCGGCGCCGAGATCTTCCTCGATCTGAAATTTCACGACATTCCGGCGACCGTCGCCAATGCATCCGTCGAGGCGACTCGGCTCGGCGTGTTGCTGTTCAACCTGCACGCTTCCGGCAGCCTCGAGATGATGCGGCGCACCGTCGCCGCCGTCAACCGCGTCTGTCGCACCGAGAACCTGCGCCATCCCAAATTGCTCGCGGTGACGGTGCTGACCAGCTTGAGCCAAGAGGATCTCGGCCGCGTCGGCGTCGCCGGTGAAGTCGAAGATCAGGTCGTGCGGCTGGCGCGCTTGGCACAAGAAGCGGGGATGGACGGCGTGGTCGCATCGGCGCTCGAGATCGCGCCGATACGCGCTGCCTGCGGCGAGGGTTTCTTGATCGTAACCCCAGGGATCCGTCCCGAGGCGAGCGCCTGGGACGATCAGAAGCGGGTGCTCACGCCTGAAGAGGCGATCCGCACCGGCGCCGACTACCTGGTGGTCGGCAGACCGATCCAAGAAGCGGCCGATCCCGTTGCCGCCGCTCGAACGATCGTCGCAGAGATCGCGCGCGGGCTCGCCTCCCGCTGACACTCCTTCCTTGCGCCAGCCGCCTAGCGACGCCCGAAGGTGCGCTCGTTCTCCTTGGCATCCTGCTCGAGCTCCTTCTGCCAGTCGCGGGCCTGCTTCGGCGCTTCTTGGAATTCCTCGAACAGGCTGCGGGCGAGCTCGGTGCGGCTGATCCCCTCCGGGGCGACCATGATGTCGACCTGTGCGCTGGCCATATCGTAGCCGCTGTTGACGATGGTCTCCGGATCCATGCGGTACTCGACCAGCAGCTGCTTGATCACCGCGGCATTGGTGTTGAAGCGGCGGGCGACGTGGTGGATGTTCTGAAACTTGTAGCCGTCGTTTTCGGTGATGCCGAGGTGATAGGCGCAGAAGAGAGCGAAGGGATCGATCTTGTGCTGCTGCGCCAGACCCGAGCTCGCCGGTCGACTGCCACCCTCGCGGCGATCGTCCTGGCGGCGATTCTCGAAGCCGCGACCGCGATTGCGGGGGCGATCCCAACTCATACTGCCTCCTTCAAGCTCGGGGGAATCTCCGCCGAAGCCATGTCTAGTTAAGCTACCCGCCGAGGGAATGCTACACACCGCGCGCGGACGTCTGGCGCGATCGCCTCAACTGCGCAGGTATTCCGCCAGGGCGAGCGAGCAGCCGCGCGCCTCGGCGCCTTCGATTCGACCGGTGATCTCGAATCCGCCCGCGGTGCTGTGGCCGAGGTCCTCGGTCAGGACCACCATCGCCGAGCCGGCGTTGGCGAGATCGGTATGGCAGAGAACGCCGGTCTCACCCGCGGCGACTTCGGTCAGCGTCACAGGATCGAGGATCCGGGTCCGCACCCACGGCGGCCCAGCCTTGCTGCGGCGGCCGAAGCGGCCGGCGTTCCGCTCGCGGATGACGTTGTCGTAGAACTGCGACGACATCTCGGTCATGCCGTACTCGTTAGCCACGTAATATCCGGGGATCGCCAGCATCTCCCAGACCGCTCGCATCAGGCCATTGCGTGACAGCGGACGCGACGTCCCCTTGCTGCCACCAGTGTCCATCAGCCGGCTCGCATGGGCGAGTCGAAATACCAAGCTGCGTTCGCGGCAGTAATCGACGAAGCGCATCAGCGCCGCGGTGGTCGCCATCAAACAGACGGCATTGCCATCCTGCTCGGCCGCGCGCAGCGCCGCGACCAGACCTTCGCAATCGAGGTGATCGCCAACGACGAAAGTCGCACTGCCGGCGGCGCCGAAATCGCGTATTGCCCAATCGACCATCTGCGCCAGCGAAGATTCCGGCCGCTCGGCCGCCGTATGGATCAACGACAAGATCCGGATGCGTTCGACCTCGGGGAAGAGGAACTGCTTCATCCCGCTCACCGCCGCAACTTCGTACAGCTCCAAACAAGGCATCGCGTGGCGGCCGCGACTCTCCGCCCCCTGGGTCGTGCCGGTGGTCCGGAAGACGCGCTGCGGCGGGCCGGCGCTGAGCTCGACATGCTTGAAAGCGAGCGCCGGCACCGGCGGAACGGCGCGCCAGTCATCGACATCGGCGGGAGTCAAGCCGCGCCGCTCGCATGCTTCACGATAGGAGGGAACGCTGGCGAACTGATGGGTGAAGATGTCGAGAGCCAATCGCTCGAAGGGCTCGCGCGCTGCGCCGCTCGCCGCCGCGCGGATGAACTCGATGACACGCTGGTAGATCTCCATAGCGGGTCGGTCAGCAAGCGCCGGCGTCACCAGACAGACAGCCGAGTTGGCGCAGGCCTTCGTAGGCCGCGATCGAGACGGCGTTGGAGAGGTTCAGGCTGCGGACGTGTGCAGTGAAGATCGGAATCACATAGACGTGCTCGCCATGCTCGGCCAGAACCGCGGCGGGCAGACCCTTGGTTTCGCAGCCGAACACCAGATGATCGCCCCGGCGGATCTCGGCTTCGACGTAGCTGCGCTCTGCCCGCGCCGAGAACAGCAGCCGGCGCGCCCCGGCGTTGGCGGCGCAGTATGCCTGCCAGTTGGGGTGGACGCGCAGATCGACATGCGGCCAGTAGTCGAGTCCGGCGCGCTTGAGGTAGCGGTCGTCGAGCGAGAAACCGAGCGGCTCGATCAGGTGCAGGCGGATCCCGGTCGCCGCGCACAGGCGGGCGATGCTGCCGGTATTCGGTGGAATCTCCGGATGCACCAGGACGACGTGCAGAGGCGGATCGGACTCAGTCGGCATGGATCGGATAGCGACGGCTGCCGCTGCGGATCTCGAAGCTATCGGCGATCGCTTCGATCAGCGGCTCGAGTCGTTGCTGCGCCGGGCGCAGCAAGCGAGCGCGATAGCGCCCGTCCTTGACCGCACACGACAGCGACTCGTCGGCAGTGACGCGCAAGCCGCTGCCAGCAAGCGGCTCACTCGTGCCGTCGTTGAGCACCAGCATCAGCGCGCCGTCGGTGGCGCTATCGACATCGACGACGACGAACGGCGTGTCCTCGACCTCGACATCGGCATGGAACCGCTCGTCGACCCAGATCTCGTAGGTGCCGTCGGGCTTGCGCCGCAGGTGACGGCTGAAGAAGCTGGCGAGGCGCGGATGGAGCACTGGCTCGCCGTCGGCATACCAACGCCCGTCTCTACCGAAGGTCAGCTTGTCGGTGTGAATCGGGAAGAGGCCGGCACCGGGCATCAGCGTGGCGGGGTCTCGAGGATGATGGTGACCGGACCGTCGTTGATCAGCTCGACCTGCATGTTAGCACCGAAGCGACCGGACGCGACACGCACGCCGGCGGCAGCGGCGCGGCTGAGGAAGGATTGATAGAGCGGCACTGCAAGCTCGGGTGCGGCGGCGTCGGTGAAAGCGGGTCGCCGGCCTTTACGGGTGTCGGCGAGCAGAGTGAATTGCGAGACCACCAGCAGCTCAGCTCGTAGGTCCAACAACGACTGATCGAACTTGCCCGCTTCGTTGGCAAAGATACGCAGGTTCAAGATTTTGTCTGCCAGCCACTCCGCCTCGGTGACGGTATCGGCAGTGGCGATGCCAAGTAGAACCAGCAGGCCGTGCTCGATTGAGCCGGCGACCTGTCCTTCGATCAGGACGCGGGCGCGCGCGACACGCTGCACCACGGCGCGCATCGCAGCACCGCCCCGGGATCAGAAATCTAGCTCTTCGATGTCGTCGCCGTCTTCCTCGTCTTCCTCTTCGTCATCGAGGTCGTCGTCATCCTCCTCCTCATCATCCTCATCATCGTCATCATCGTCGTCGTCGAAGTCGTCGTCCTCGAGGTCTTCGTCGTCTTCGTCTTCGAGGTCGTCTTCGTCGTCCTCGAGATCCTCGTCGTCCTCGTCCTCGTCCTCGAGATCTTCGTCGAGCTCGCTCAGCTCGTCTTCATCCTCTTCGTCATCGTCGACTTCTTCGTCTTCCCACTCGTCTTTGCGCTTCACGAGGAATAGGCCCTCCATGATGCCCCTTTCTTGGGTGCTGCCGTCGCCACGGCGGGTTGTCGCAAGCACTGCGGTCGGATTCAGTCCGGCGATGATCATGGCTAGGTGGCTAGCGACGGGCGCCATCAAAGTCAACGGTATGGAATCAACTTCGACGGCAGCGCAGCCGCGCTCCAGGTTTCGTTGACACGACTGCGCCGGGTCCCCTAAAGGAGCGCGACCGGTCGCGGCGAAACCGATGCGAACAGCCCTCGAACGCGCTCGCGAAGCGCCGCAATCGACCAAGGCGCGGATCCTCGCGACCGCCGAAGAAGTGTTCGCCTTGCGTGGCTTTGCCGGCGCCTCGACCCGCGAGATCGCGGCCAAGGCGGGCGTCAACATCTCCAGCCTGCACTACCACTGGGCGTCGAAAGAAACTCTCTATCTCGCCGTATTCCAGGACATCTACGAGCGCATCGTCGCGGCGGTCCGCGAGGTCGTGCCGGCGGCGCAAGCGACCGCGGATAGTCGCGCTGCCGTCGAGGCGGCGATGGCAACGCTCTTCGACTTCTTCGCCGATCGTCCTTCGATGGCGAAGCTGCTGGTGCGCCGGCTGCTCGAGGATGAAGAGGGCCCGGCCGACATCGAACGCGAGGTCCTGGTGCCAGCCTGGCAACAGTTCGCCGAATGGCTGCGCGGCGGCGCCCCCGCCGCCGCGATCGATGCGCCCTTGTTCATGCTGACGATTCACAATGTCTTGATGCTGTTTCTGCTCGACAGCCGCCACTACGCCAGCTTGCTCGGCGGCAGCGTCCATCAACCGGAGGTGCGCGCGCGCGTACGCCGCTACATCATCGACCTGGTGCCGCTGCTGCTCGGCGGTGGGAAATCGCCTCTTGCAAATCCGTGAACCACCACTGTATCCCTGCGCGATGTTGCTCGGGGCGGAGCGGAGGTGGCGGCTATGAACGACGGACGCAAACGACTGGCGGAGATTGCGACCCGCAGCGATGAGGCGATCGACCTCGCCGAGGCGGGATTGTGCATCGCTCGCGAAGAATATCCCGACCTCGACATCGACGCTTACCTGCACCAGCTCGACGAGCTCGGTATTGCCGCGCGCGAACACATCCAGCCGAATCTGCCCACGGCGGAGCAAGTGTCGCGTTTCAACCACTTTCTGTTCGTCGACAAGGGCTTCTCGGGGAACAGCGACGACTATTACGACCCGCGCAACTCGTTCCTCAACGACGTGATCGATCGCCGCAAAGGGATTCCGATCTCGCTCAGCGTGGTCTACTGCGAGCTCGCCAAGCGCATCGGCTTGCCGATGCGCGGCGTCAGCTTCCCCGGCCATTTTTTGGTGCGCCACATCGGCGAGCCGGAGATCATCGTCGATCCCTTCTTCGGCCGGGTCATCACCCGCAAGGAATGCGCTCAGCGGCTCAGCAACCTCTACGGCGAGCGGGCCCGGCTCGAACGCCGGATGTTCGAGCCCGCCCGGCCGCGCGACATTCTGGTACGGATGCTCGGCAATCTGAAACAGATCTACGTCGAGCGCAGCGAATTCGAGCGTGCCCTTGCCTGCTCCGACCGCATCCTGCTGCTGAATCCGGAGGCGCCGCTCGAGATGCGCGATCGCGGCATTCTCTATCAGCGCCTCGAGTGCTTCGGCGCCGCGGTGCGCGATCTGCAGCGCTTCCTCGATCTTGCTCCCGACGACCCAACGGCGCAGACGATCCGAGCGGCGATGCCCGAGCTGTACCGCCAGGCGGCCCAGACACACTGAGAGAGCCCGCCGCGGCCTCCATGGATCCCCTCGCCGTTGCTGCCGGCGTCATCTGTCGGGACGGTCGCATTCTCGTGTGTCAGCGCGCTTTCGACGGCGCCCATCCGGGCAAGTTCGAGCTGCCGGGCGGCAAGACTGAACCCGGTGAGTCCCTGGCGCAATGTCTGGTGCGCGAGCTGAGGGAAGAGCTCGGCGTCGCCGTCGTGCCCGGTGCCCTGCTCTGGCAGAGTCGTCATCGATATCCGGGGCAGCGACCGGTCGTACTGAGCTTCTTTGCGGTCGAGGAGCTGCGCGGCGAGATCGTCAACCGCGTCTTCGCATCGTTGCGCTGGGTCGCTGTTGCGGAGCTGGCCTCGGTCGATTGGCTCGAAGGCGATGTCGAGCTCGTCACGCAGCTGCGCCAGGGGAAGGTAGCGGCCGCAGAAACGCGCTTCCTCTGAAACGATCGCGAGACGCTAGACCGGCAGGCGCGACAGACCGCCCTGACGCCAGGCGAGCGTCGGTCGCTGCATCTCGCCGAGAGCGCAGACGCGATGGACACCGGCGCCTGCCAACATCGCCTCGAGCTCGCCACTGCGAACCGCAGGTGCGGCTAGCCCGCAGGCTTCGAGCAAGCGGCGTTGTGGCGGCAGCACGGTCTGTAGCTGCGCCAAATCGGAGATCTCCACCAATCGCAGGCAGCGGTTCAAGCACGTCGGCAGAAAATCAGATCGATTGCTGATGGTGAGGCTCCATGCCGGCGACGAGCTGGCGATCAGCACCGACTGCGCCTGCCATTCCGCTTCTTGCCGGAAGCGAGCGATCGCCGCGCGCTCCGCCAGACTGAGCTGGCGCGGCGGC
>DASPMH010000817.1:0-3415 GCA_035627175.1 Terriglobales bacterium
CCAGCACTCTGCGGCGTAGGCGCGCGCGAAGGAAAGCGTCTCAGTGCCGAGGCGATTGAGGAAGGGCGTGGCGATGGGCGCAGAATCGCCGTGGGGAGTGATCGACTTCTCCCGCAGAGAATCGATAACTACAAACAGGACGTTGAGGGGCTTTACCATCAGATTACCCGGCGATCTGTTTACCGTCGCGGAACTTTCATCAAAAGGACGCCCGACTGGCCTACCGCATCCAACTCGACGACGAAAAGCAGATCTCTTCGAAAGGTGCGAGAGTCTTCGCTCGAGCCGTGGGGTAGCTCCGGCAGCACGCCGCGTCAAGGCTGCGAAATGACGAACACGACCATGGCAGACGCGGCGAGCGAGCCATTTAGTCCTTGACGCGTTTGCACAAATCTTCTAAGGACACAAAGGAACCTTGAACAGGGGCGGATATGCATTCCACGCAAATCAAACCTTCGCAGAGCATTTTGGCACTAGCGGCTATAGCCGTCATTGCTATCGCTTCAACCATCGCAGGTGCCGACCAGCCGCAAACGAGTGCGCGGGAAGCCCGAGGAACGTGGTGGAGCGCGGATGGCGAACGAAAAGGAACATGGCACGGCTCTTTCGAACCCGACGCCACAACCGGAACGGTGTCAGGCGTTTTGACATTGGACGGTTTCGGCCACGACGGACCTGTTACTATCAGCGGCACTATTACCGAAGAGACGATCAGTTTCGGCTTGGTAGCTAGCGCGTCCGACTCTCAAGTGTCATTGGGTGCATTCGAAGGCGTCATTCGAGGGACACGCATAAAGGGAACCTACCTCGACTCAGAGAATCGCCTCGGCAATTGGGAAGGGTTTTGGCACGCCTGGAAGGGGACGAGCGCCTCAAGTGGTTTTACCGATGTTCCCCCTGCAACTCCGACTGGTGGAGAAAACTAATGGATGCGATGAGCATGCTTATGCGTCGACTGCTTGGCATAGGTGGATTACTCCTAAGCTTGGGAGCATTGAACCAGGTTACGGCTCAGACTTTGACGATCGGGTCGGCCAACGGAAACATTGGCCAAACAGACGTGTGGTTCAATGTCAGCTTTGACCCGCAAGGTTTAAGCGTCGCAGGCATTCTCCATACGTTGCACTTTGATCGCTACAATGCGCCGATCACCCAGTGCACGCTCGGTACCGCTCTCGACGGCGTGAAACTTCTTAGTTACGTCCGCCTACCCGAAGGATGCGTCACGGGAGGATCATCTTCTGCTCCGGCATGCGACCGCGTGGCGATCCTCGTCAAGGACCGATCCGATAACGATGGTGTTGAGATCCCGCGGGCTATTACTAGCTCTACAGTTTTGTACAGCTGCCGGGTTGATGTTCCGTCAACCGCCGCTGCTAGTGCCTACCCGATTATTGCGACGACTTTGTCCGCCACCGATCCAGCAGGCAACCGGAAACCGATTCAATCTGTTGAGGGAGCTTTTACGGTGAACTCACCGGGCCCTGGACCGGGCTGCTAACCACACCTGTGGGGGGTATATCATGAGAACCGGCATTGCGATACTCGTATCTTCATTGCTAGCAGCTCGCATCTTGGCGCAGGTACCTCCTTGCGTAGGCGACTGTGATGACAGCGACGCAATTACTGTTGATGAACTCGTCACGATGGTGAACATCGGGCTAGGCAATCAACCACTCACGAATTGTCCAGCAGCAGACAACAATTCACCAGATGACGATCTGGTCACCGTCGACGAAATCCTTGACGCCATAGATTCTGCGCTCAACGGTTGTCCTGCAATGCGGTTCACACCAACGGTGACTCGTACAGCCACGATTACACCGACGAAGACAAACACTCCGACGCAGGCTCCCATACCTACGGACACCCCGACACGATCTGCTACCCCGACAAACACGCGAACACGCACTCCTACGCCAACTGTCACCAATACCCATACGCCGATCGCGAATCCCGCAGCTTTGCAGATCAAAATCTTAAATGAAACCGGCGTGACTCGCCAAGTTTGCGTCAATGGGCTAGCGAGAGACGGAACGCTCAAGAATTCCGCCAGTTCGTATGGGTGCTCCGATCCTCCGGGGATGGGCTGTGTTAGCAACTGCGCTGACATCGAGTCATCGAGCGTGCCAGCGACCCTAGGTACGATATCTGGATTGATGCCTGGGCAATGGGTCCACCACATGCGAGTTGCTGCCACAGCGCAATCTCAGCATCAGAGCACGATGCTCGTGTCGCATACGACTCAGCCAAACGAGATCTTATGGGTGGTGGCAGCCTCAGTATTTGTGGTCAAAGACCCGATCAACGACGGATCTGCGAATGCCGCAAACTGCCCAGGGAGTAATTGCCGCTTCCGCGACGCCTTGGCTGCCGCAGCAAGCGCAAGCAAGCCGGCGCTAATCACGTTCCAAAATGGTATCGCGCCGATCCAGCTGACCTATGTACCCAGCGCGACTCCGCGTGAAGTACTGCTTGAAGGAACTGGTAGCGCAACCGCGAAGGTTCAAGTGTATATCGATGGCACCTCGAACGATGGCGACCCGAATCCCCTGAGTCCATTTGAGAAGCGTCGGTATCCAGTAGAGATCCAAATTAATCCAACCGACAAATCACTCGCGTTCGCTGACACCATCCGGGTCAAAAATCTGAATGCCGAGTTCAAGGGCCTGAACATACGTCGATTCTTAGGCGACGCGGGCGGGGATCAAGATGTTCTTGCGTTCAGCTCGTCATCGCGCGGCATTGTCGACGCGAGCCGCTTGGATGGTGGAGCATTCGCAAAAGCGGTTGCCACCGACGCCAGCGGCGCGACTGGAAAAGACTACGTTGACGTTCAAAGTGCCGGGGTCGGATTCGGCGCTGGCGAAAGTGTGCTGGTTAAGAATAGTGAGCTGCGATTCTGTTGGGATCGCGCGGTCAAGGTGCAGGCAGGTTATTTGGAGTTACGCGACAATTGGATTCATCATAACTTGCGCGGCGGTCCATTCGTTCAGAATACTAGCGCTCACCTCAAAACCAACAATAATATTATCGAATTCAATGGATGGAACTGTCCTAGTGGCGACCCGTCAGCTTGCGGCAGTGACACTATCGTTCGATTAGGTGCTGCGCAGATCGCCACGCAGGAGCCCGATGGTGAATTGATCGGCCACGGAGACATTATCCGGTTCGGTGCACAGTCGGGCATTCTCCTCGACAACGACGCTACGGGTTCCGTAACCGAGTCCTTCATCTGTAACATGGCCTCAAGCTATATGAGCGGAATAGAAATCCATAACGAGGCGTCAACGTTCGATTTTCAGGGCACCGCAAGCGTGTTGTCGACTTATGGCGTCAATTACTTTGAGGATGGTGGCCAGATCGGCGACGTGGACTTCATTGGAGACAATTCATTTGTGGCCAATTCAACAAA
>DASPMH010000818.1:0-3322 GCA_035627175.1 Terriglobales bacterium
CGTGAAGTTCGAAAACAGCGACATCGAGTAACGGCTCGCCCATGCATGGAGCGTCAACTCTCCGTCGTCGCCGACGGCGCGGGTGTACAGCAGGTTGAGGTTCTCGCGATCGGTGCTGCCACCTTCCGTCGGATCGATCGCATCGAACCGATCGAGCGCTCCGGCGCGAACTTGGCGCAGCGGGATCTGACCGGAGGCGTCCCAATCGCTGGCAAATATGGATAGTGAGGCGCTCAGCGAACCGCTGGCGGTGGGGTAGGTCGCCTTGGCGAGGAGGTTGTAACGCGAGAAGTTCTGCGGATCTTCGAATGGCCCATCTGAGAAGTAGGCTTCCGCGGCCAGCAGTGTCTTGATCGGCCCGAGCCGCGGCGATGCGCCGGCGACATAGCGGTGGGTGCCGAACGAGCCACCCTCGGCGCGCACGAAGTGCTCGTCGAATTCTTCTCTGGTGATCATGGCCAGCGCTCCGGCGGTGGCGAAGTCGCCGAGATGCGCGAAGTACGGCCCTTTGTAGAGCTCGAGCCGGTCGATGCTCTCCGGGATGACGAAGTTGGTATCGGCATAACCTTGGCCGTGCCCGTGGGTGACCATGTTGACGGGAATGCCATCGACGTGGACGGCGAAATCGGTGCCGTGATCGGCATCGAAACCGCGGATCAGGTACTGCGGCGCCTTGCCGCCACCTTGATGTTGGACGACCACCAGCCCGGGCACGTTGTTGAGGATCTCCATGGTGGTGGTGTGCGGCCGCAACTCGTAATCGGTCGCGCGAATCTTTTGCTCTGAAGCGGCGGAGCGGGGACGCTTCGCGGTAACGGTGACTTCTTCGAGGCTGGTCTCGCCGGCGGCGAGCGCCGGCGGATCGGCCGCACCCTGAGCGAGCGCCGGCAGTCGGACCACGACGGCCGACAGCGCTGCCCAGAGCAACCGCATGGGGATGCTCATGAGAGTTTCCTGTTCCTATCTGAGATCTTCACCAGTGCGGACACTGGTGCATTGAGCCAAGCAACCGTTCGGGCTGAAGAGCAGCCGCCACCGTTCGCGCTGAGGAGCCTGCGCAAGCAGGCGTCCCGAAGCGCAGGGTGCCTGGGCTTCGAGACGCCCCCTTTGGGGGCTGCTCAGCCCGAACGGATCCTTGGCTCACTTCATCAGTGTCCGCACCGGTGCAGCTCTCAGCGCGAACGGTCTCGAAGGTCGGGATCAGGCCCGAGGCGGGCCGCGCGTGTCGTAGTCACTGCCATCAGGTGCGAACAGTCGCGACTGGAAAGAGACGGGGTCGGGGGAGGTGCGATCAGCGAGAGCCGGCGGAGATGCCAGCGATGGAAGACCGAGCAGACTCGGTGGTTGCACGTGACCATGCCAGCCACCGGGACCTGTGCGTACGCTCAGGAAGGGGGTGTCGTGCGAAGCTGCCCGTGGGCGGGGTTCGACCGCGGCAACCTCGTCGCCATGCTCAATCGAATTACCGTCGTGATGGGAGTGTGGACGGTGAGAATGGTCGTGGTGGTTATCATGCGGCTGAGCCGGCGCGCCGTGGTGGTGGTGCGGGGCCGCTTCGGCCGAAGGCGTCAAGTGAAGGTGCGAACGCTCCCCACCATCGTGACGATGCAAGACGACGCCGGTACCGGCGAGTCCATGCGCGAGCAGCAACAACGGCGGCAGGATGCCGCACCACAATGCCGTCAGCCGTCGCATCGCGGCTGTGTTAACCGAGCCATTCTCGCGCTGCAACGCCGGCACAGCCAATTGGTGCCTACGGACCTCACCTTAGCCGCCGGCTGTCGCTCCGCCTGTAAAGCTGACCCGCTCGGCCTGCACCTCGAGTCCATGGGTATAGGCGCGCGTTTCGTAGAACGTGGCTCGGCCATTGCAGCCAAGCGGACATCGGAGGTTCACCAATGTCACTACTAAAATCGAGCCATTCGGAAGGCTATTTGACCAGCGGCGTCGAGTCGCAAACGGCGAAGTTGCCGTCGATCTCGTTCCTCGGTGCGGCCGTGGCGTGCATGGCTCTCTCGGCGGTGTTGAAGAGCCGCGAGCGAAACAACCTCGCCCTCTTCATCGGCCAGTGGCCGGCGCCGCTGCTGTTGATGGGCTTGTACAACAAGCTCGTCAAGCAACACGGCTCCGACTGACCCAGCTGGGGGGAGCGCACCCAGCTGCGACGTTGTAGCGGGGCGCTCCCCGAGAGGGCGCCCGGAGAGCGCCCGCTACAACCGGGGTCAACGCGGCAGCCCTAAGGATTGCAGGGGAAGGGCTCGACTCCTTCGATGCGCGCCGTGAAGTCCCCCTCCTCGGCACGGTCCTCGACAGCGTCCGGATCGCTGATCGCCCCCTCGAACCAATCACGCATGGTGATGCCGGCGACCTCACCCTCCCACAAATTCGGAAATACGCTGACGACGTGCTGACTCATCGCCGATTCGCTGGTGAGGTACCACTGGATGCCGTTGAGGTCCTTGGTATCGCAGTAAGCTTCCCGCATGCGATTGATGAACAACGGCTCGCTTTCGAAGAATGCGTCGCGCTGCTGCGTCGAGTCTTTTTGATTGCTGAGGATCAGATACTGCTGCTCCGGCACCTGCTTCAGCCGCGGCGACATCGCGGTGAAGTTATCGGGTCCGACGGCGCAGTGGCCGCTGAAGCAGTACGGCGGCAGATACCGTTGCGCGTTCCACACGGGGATCAGCAAGCCGCCGAACGAGCGGACGCCGATCTCGCCATTGTCGAGACCGAGGCCGGCATCGGGAAAGGCCGTGGTCCGCTGCCACTGCAGGTCGTCGAGCACCCAATGGTAGTTGTACATCGTGCCGTAGCCGCCGGCGGACCAGCCACCGAACAAGGCGATCAACTCATCCGGGCGGTAGCCGCCACCGCCTTCGGCATCCATCGCCTGCCAGAGGATGTCGCGGAAGGCTCGCAGCGCGGCGCGCAGATTGACCGTGCCGTAGCGGTGCAGATCGAGCGCATCGAAGCTCTCGGTGATGCCGCCACCGATGAAGACGTCCTGGGTGCAGTAGGGCAGGTACACCTTGGTCCAATCGGCGAAGTCGCTCTCCTCGGGATCGTTCGACATGATCCCGGTCACCGGCGGCTGGTCGTCTTCGGCGGTGAACAGACCGCGCGCCGTTTGGAAGCGGCTCGAGCAATCGGCATTGAAGAAGCAGATGCCGCCACCCTGCAGCCCGATCACAATGCGATCGAGGCGAGCACCCTCGGGCGCGAGACGCACATCGAAGGCGTAGGGGCTGCCGTCGCCGCAGCGCGTCCCCCACGTCTCATTGTCGAGCACGACCCGTTGGTAGGTGCCACGGGCCGGCTC
>DASPMH010000819.1:0-6987 GCA_035627175.1 Terriglobales bacterium
GCCGCCGCGCATCTCGTGTCGGTTGCCGTCACCTTCGTTGACCAGCTCCCAGACGTTGCCAGCCATGTCCTTGGCACCAATGGGGGAGTCGCCCGCGGGAAACGAGCCGACCGGGGAAGTGGAGACGAAGCCGTCGCTGTACTCTGCCAAGCCCCAGCGCTTCGGTGCGCTCTCGAGCAAGGTCTTGTCGGACAGATTCGCTTGCGCCTTCGGTCGCACCGGATCGTTCCCCCAGGGGAATTTACGGCCGTCGGTACCTCGTGCCGCACGTTCCCACTCGTTGGCCGAAGGCAGGCGTTTGTTGGCCCACTTGCAGTAAGCGACGGCAGCATCCCAGCTGACGCAATTGATCGGATGCTGGTCGCGCTCCGGCTTGTTCCAGTTGCAGGTCCAGGCGAGGTCGGCTTCGTCCTTCTCGCCTGAGAACGGTAGCTCGAGGCCGTCCGCCGAGCAGCCTTGGGCCTCGACGCAGCTGCGGTACTGCCCGACCGTGACCTCGTTGGCATCGATCTCGAAAGCGGCAAGCTCGACCAGGCCACCGGGCTTCTCGTCGTCCTCGCACTCGTCATCGACTGCTTGATTGCATCCGAGCAGCGCGGCGCCGGCGGGCACGGACAACATCTTGACCTCGCCGACCAGTACAGGTGCTGGCGGCGAAGAGCAGGCTGGGAGCAACAAGCATAAGATGGAAAGAGCTGGGTGCGTGGGTGCGATTCGGGTCATAACGGCAGTCGTATATCGCAACCGCATCAGTCTTGCTCTGCCCGGCCGTAGGGCAAATTTATCGTGGCAGAGGTGTGCGGTTGGAGTAGCATGCGCGGCATGGCGGGGTTCGATAGCGAGCTACAGCCGGCGCTTGGTAGCCGACCGATCCGAGCGATCTTCAAGATCAAACTGCTCGGCCTGACCACGATCGGCGCGCTGTTCTGGCTGCTCGAGCTGGTCTCACCCTTCGATCGCCCGGTGGCGATCACGATCGTCATCGCCTTTCCCGCGCTGTTGGCCGTCGCCATCGTCAGCCGCGATGGTCCGATACCACGCTGGCTGCTGCAGCTGGCGCTTGCGGTCGATGCCCTGGCCCTCACCGTCGGCATCCACTTCGGCGGAGGCGTGGACAATGTCAGCGCCCCGGCGCTGTACACGATCATCATCGGTATGGCCGGACTGCTGCTCGCGCCCGGCGATACCTTCCGTATCACCGCAGTGATCGTCATCCTCTACGATGGGTTGGTTCTGCTGGAATGGGCGGGGCTGTTGCCGCACCAGGTCTCGTATTCACGACCGCCGCACCGCCAGGTCAGCACCGTCGTCGCTCTCGATCTGTACCTGATGTTGTTGGCCTGGATCGTCTCGTACGCCGTAACTCAGGTGCGCCACATGTATCAGCAGCTGGAAGATCAGCGGCGCGAGGCGGTTCATGGCCTCGCCCATGATCTCAAGAATCCCTTGTCGGTCGTCACCGGCTACACCCAGCTGCTGCGCCATGCCGGCGACGCGGAGCGACAGACGTATATCGAAGCCGTCGAGCATGCCGCGGCACAGGCGCTCGATCTGGTCACCAACATCGTCGATGCCGCAGCGGTGCAGCACCGTCCGTTTCGGGCTCAGCTCGCGCCCTTGCGCATCGAAGACATGATCGCTGAGGTCACGGCGCGACATCGCCTCGCCGCACAACGCGCCGGAGTTGCGGTGATTGCCGAGATCGACGGTGCGATGCCGAGCGTCGAGATGGACCGCCAGCTGGTCAGTCGCGCCGTCGGCAACCTGCTTTCGAACGCGATCAAGTACGGCAAGCGAGGTGGTACGGTGCGGCTGCGGGTACAGGAGCTCGACGGCGATGCTGTAATAGAAGTCTGCGACGAGGGGCCCGGAATCCCGCCGGACGAGCAGGCGCGACTGTTCGAGAAGTACAGTCGCACCAGCTCCGCAGGCGATAAGGAAGGCTCCGGTCTCGGCCTGTTCATCGTCCGGCGCATCGCCGAGGCGCACCAGGGCGCGGTCAGCGTCCGCAGCGAGCCCGGCCAAGGCGCGGCCTTTCAGCTTCGCCTGCCGCTTACCTGCCGAGGCGCCCCGCTGTAGCGCGCGCTCTCTGAGCGCGCCGATCCCGGGTGTACGATGGTGCGCCGCAGTCGTCCCGGTTGGCCAGGTGCGCTCGGAGAGCGCACACTACAGCCTGGTCCGGGTGCGTGCGCGCTTTGCAAAGGGGGCGGATTCGCTTAGAGGCGGCCGATGCCCCGGCTTGCAATCCCCGAGCGGGCTTCGATCCTGGTCAAGCACGTCAATTGGCTCGGTGACGTGGTGATGAGCCAGCCGGCGCTGCGCGCTCTGCGACGCGCCTTTCCGCGAGCTCGGCTGACGGTGTTGATCAAGCAGGACCTCGCCGGATTCTTCGAAGGAGCGCCGTGGCTCGACGAGGTTCTGCCGTATCGCTTTGGTCACGGCTGGCGGGGGATCGCCGATCGCTTGCGCCTCAGCGCTGAGCTACGCCGGCGGCGCTTCGATGTCGCGGTGCTCTTTGCCGACAGCTTCGATGCCGCTTGGTGGCCGGCGCTGGCGCGCATTCCGCGCCGCATCGGCTATGCCCGGGATGCCCGCCGACTGCTGCTGACCGACCCGATCGATCGCGCCCCGCAGGTCCTCACCGGGCACCAGGTCGGCTACCGGCTGGCGTTGTTGCGCGCCGGCCTTGGCATCAGCGGCGATCCCGGCGATTTCGCCGTCGATGTCAGCGCAGCGGCTCGCAGCAAGATGCAGCGCTGGCTCGCTGAGCGTCGCCTCCGCCCGCAAGCTCCATTGATCGCTCTCGCTGCCGGTGCGGCATACGGGCCGGCCAAGGAGTGGCCTGCCAGCCACTATGCTGAGCTGATCGATCGCCTTTCATCGCGCGACGGCAGCGAGTGTGTTCTGGTCGGCGCACCGTCCGAGCGCGCCAAATCTCAGGCGGTGGCCGCGGCGAGCCGCAGCGGCGCCTTGGTGGCCGCCGGCGAGACCGGAGTCGCCGAACTGATCGCGTTGCTCTCCTTGTGCGACGGATTCGCCGGTAACGATTCCGGCGCCATGCATGTCGCCGGCGCGCTCGGCTTGCCGACAATCGGCATTTTCGGATCGACTCGCCCGGAACGAACTGCGCCGCTTGGGCCGCGGACCCAGGTCCTGTACCGCGGCATCGAGTGCAGCCCCTGTCTCGCCCGCGACTGCCGCTTCGGCCACTATCGCTGTCTGCAGGAGATCTCTGCGGCCGAAGTGCTCGGCGCCTTCGATGCGACCGCCGGTTTGCCGCAGCCTCGCACCTCACGCTAGACAACGGCGATGCCGCACCTACGCCACCTCCCTGTCCTTGCAACGATGCTGGTATGGCTGTTCGGAATCCTCGGCTGCGAGCGTGCCGAGCAGAGCCTATACGATCGAGCGGCAGAGCAAGCAGCGCGCGCCGACAACGAGCAGTGGCTCGGCGATTCGGCGATTCACGTTTTTCTTTGCGGTACCGGTACGCCGCTCGCGGATCGCGAGCGCGCCGGCGCCTGCACTGCGGTGATCGCCGGGGGAAAATTCTTCCTCGTCGACGTCGGGCCGGGGGCGTGGGAAAACGTCCAGCTCTGGCGCCTGCCGCGCGCCAAGCTGACCGGGGTGTTGCTGACCCACTACCACTCCGACCACATCGGCGATCTCGGCGAGGTGACGACGCAAAGCTGGATCGCCGGCCGCCGCGGTCCGCTCGATGTCTACGGCCCGCCCGGAGTGGTGCAAGTCGCCGGCGGCTTTCGCGCCGCCTATGCGCTCGATGCTCAGTACCGTGTCGCGCACCACAGCGAGGCGATGATGCCACCGGCGGGTAGCGCGCTGGTGGCGCGGACAATCGAGCTGACCGATCCGGGAGAGATAGCTACGGTGTACGAAGCCGATGGGCTGCGCGTCACCGCCTTCGCCGTCGATCACCAGCCGGTCGCTCCCGCCTACGGATATCGCTTCGACTATCAGGGCCGTTCGCTGGTGATCAGCGGAGATACAGCCAAATCGGACAACCTCGCCCGTCACGCCACGGGCGCCGACCTCCTGATCCATGAGGCGCTCGCCGCGCATATGATAGGGCGGCTGTCCGACACCTTGCGCCAGCGCGGTGTCGAGCGTCTGGCGAAGCTGACTGCGGACATCGTCGATTACCACGCTACCCCCGTCGAAGCGGCGCAGATCGCCGCGGCGGCCAAGGTGAAGATGCTGGTGCTGACTCACCTGGTGCCGGCGCCCGCCAATGCGCTGCTGCGGCGCGTCTTTCTGCAGGGTGTCGCCGAGGTGTGGGACGGAGAGGTAGTGCTGGGCGAAGACGGGATGCACTTTCGCCTACCCGCAGGGGGCGAAGGTAGGATCGAGCAGGACAAGCTCGACAGCTGAGCTCAGGCCCAGGCGACCACCACCTGCCGCGGCCCTTGGTAGGGAAGCCGGCCGTGGCCGACCGAGTAGTTGTCGATCGCTACCACGTCGCCGCGCTTCCAGGGGAAGATCACCAGGTTCTGCCATACCGCCGCGCGCAGATGGTCCATGTCTGCGTCGGGGATTTCGGTGCCGTCGAGATAGGTGCAGTGCAGTGCCTGGTCGTCCGAATTGGTAGTGAGGCGCTTGAGCGCGACCATGCCCTTGGCGAACTGCCAGAAGAACAGGCTGCGCAGATCGCGGCGCCGGTCCCAGATATGGCCGTATTCGCCCGGTCCGCTCGAAAGATGGAACACCAGGGCATGGTTGAACCACACCGGCTCCCCGGTCTCAGGATGGTTGCGCACCGCCTGGTGATGACTGACCAAGCGCAAGCGGCCGTTGCTGGTCCAGGTCGGCGTGAAGCCCTCGCGGGCGCAGATCGCCTCGACCTCGTCGCGATCGGTGGTGCCGAACATGTCGTTCCATGGCTTCAGCTGCCACAGGTCGAAGCGGCTGCTGACCTCGTCAGGCCCGCTGTAATTGCGCACGACACGGATTCCCCGTTCGACGAAGCGCTGGCGCACCTGCGGATCGAGATCGGTGTAGACACGGCGGAAATCGACGAGCGGCGTCTCTCCGCCGTGCTGCGGCGCGATCAAGCAGCAGAAAAAGATGCGGCGCGGGTGGTTCTTGACGAACGACATCTCGCAGTGTTGCGGGATCGGGTAGTAGCCGGGCAGCTCGCTGGCGCTGAAGACGTACTTGGTCAGCGCGTCACGCGGCGAGGTGCCGAGGTATTCGTTCTTCAGCTCGCTGTCGATCGCCAGCGCAATACGTTCGAACGCCTCAGGACTGAAGACCTGAAAGCCGCGCATCAAGATCGCGCCATGCCGGCGCAACGACTCGTAGATCGCGTCGCGATTTCGCCGGAGGTAATCACTGAGGCTGTCGCTGTCGCGGCGGCCATTGGGGCGAAGCAGTAGCGGTAAGCCGTTCTTTGCTTCTCGCAGGGTTCCCGTGCGGACCGGCGACGCGTCGGGCGACTGCGGCTGAGCCTGCATGATCTAAGCCGCGCTCGATTCGGCGGCCGCTTCGACCCGTCGAGCCTTGGCTGTCAAAGCGCAGATCGCTGCGGCGATCTGATCCCACAGCTGGCGCGGCAGGTCGTGGCCCATGCCGGGAATGATCAACAGCTCGGCGCCGGGGATGTGCGCCGCGGTATCGTGACCGCCCTCGACGGGAACCAAGGGGTCGTCGGCGCCATGGATCACCAGCGTCGGCACGCTCACGCTGCGCAGCTTCTCGCGCCGGCTGCCATGGGCGAGGATCGCCGCGAGCTGCCGCATCTGACCTTCGCGGCACACGCCGCGCTCGAACGCCAGCTCGGCCTTCTCGCGCACCATCTGTTCGTCGAATGGATAGGCGGGGCTGCCGATCACCTTCCAGACCCGCAAGGCGCGCTCGATCACCGCTTGACGATCGAGCGGCATCGGTTCGGTGAGGATCGCCAGCGCTTCCGGCTTGGCCGGGGGCACGCTGCGGTCGCCGGTGGTCGACATGATCGACACCAGCGTCTTCACCGCCGCCGGATGCCGGTAGGCTACGGTTTGGGCGATCATGCCGCCCATCGAAGCACCGACGATGTGCGCTGCCTCGATAGCGAGCCCCTGCAGCAAGCCGACCGCATCGTCGGCCATGTCATCGAGGGTGTAGGGCGCGGTCAGCTCTTTGCCCATCATCGCATCCATGATCATCTGCATGATGTCCGGAGCCCCCGCGGCGTCGAGCTTGGTCGACAAGCCGACGTCGCGATTGTCGTAGCGGATGACGTAATGGCCGGCGGCGGCGAGCTTTTCGCAAAGCTCTTCCGGCCACAGAATCATCTGCGATCCGAGGCCCATGATCAGCAACAGCGGATCGTCGCTGTCGCGGCCGAAAGTTTCGTACTCGATGTCGATTCCGTTGGCACGAAGGTTGGGCATGGCGAAGGAGAATCCTCCGCAAGCGCCGCTACGTCAAGCTGAGGTGTCGCCCCTGCGGGCGGCCGGAAGCTCAACGTTTGAGACTTGGATCGTGCTGTCGCACCCGGGCGCGGGCGGTGAAGACACTATCGCCGCTGAGTACGCCGCCGCGGCCGAGCAGGCGGCCGTTCTGCCAGTTCGATAGGCCGAGCTCCGGGCGATCGAAAGCGTATTGGCCATCGACCCAGCGAGTGAATCCGTCACCGACGAAGGGCGCGTTGCTGCGCCTGTAGATACGGTCGTGCTCGGCGGCATCGCTGCTGATCAAGCTGACGATGAACTGCGGGCTGTAGCGGTTGAAAAGATCGGTCGCCTCATCGACCGATTGCACCAAGCGCAGGCTGAGCTCCGGTGTTTCTTCCCACTCCCACTCACGCCCGAGCTCGGCATCGTCGAGCGGTTCCGCTTGCAGCTCCTGCACTACACCGTGCGAGCGCTGCACCGGCACGGTGTGGCGGAAGAGCTCGTCCGGCACGGCGCTGCGGTCGCCGGCGACGTGCAGCTTGAAGCTCTGTTGCCGCAACTGACCGGCTTGCTGCAGCGCCGCCAGCAGGCG
>DASPMH010000820.1:0-7519 GCA_035627175.1 Terriglobales bacterium
TGGCCGGCGATTCACGCTTCGCCAAGCGCTTCCGCCTGTATCGCGATGCCAAGCTCGCGGTGCGCGACAAGCCCTTCGAGGTGACCGAGGATTACGCTGCGATCGCCGCCATGGTGCGCCATTTCACCGAGCAGGGCACTCGGGTGGTGCTGATCAACACCCCGGAAAGCCCACGCATCTTGTCGCAGTACCAGCACGGTCCGTACTACACCGGCTACCGCGCCTTCTTTCAGCAGCTGGCCGAGCAGTTCCCGGGCGTGCGCTTCCATGACTTCAGCGACACCTTGCCCGCCGAAGATTTCAACGACTGGCACCACCTCAACTACATCGGCGCGATCAAGCTCGGCCCGGTATACGCAAGCACGGTCACCGCGGCATTGCCGAACCAGCCACCCGCCGCAGCGGCGCCGCGGTGAGATGGGAGGGGAGGGTTCGGTGAGCGAGCCGCAGGGCTACGTCGATCCGCATTTCGAGCCGGTGCGCGAAGCCTTCCGCGCCAACTTCGCCGAGCGGGGCGAGCTCGGCGCAGCGGTGGCGGTATTCGTCGACGGCCGCGCCGTCGCCGACCTGTGGGGCGGCCTGGCCAACCACGTCCAACGAACCCCGTGGCAGCGGGACACCGTAACGATGATCTTTTCGGCGACCAAAGGGGCGGTCGCGCTCTGTGTCCATCTGCTCGCCAGCCGGGGCGAGCTCGAGCTCGACGCCCCGGTGGCGCGCTATTGGCCCGAGTTCGGCGCCGCCGGCAAGGCGCATATTCCGGTGTCGGCGCTGCTCAACCATCAGGCCGGCCTGGCGGCGATCGAGCGGCAATTGCCGCCGGAGGCGATCTTCGAGTGGCCGGCGATCACTGCGGCGCTGGCGCAGCAGGCGCCCAGCTGGCGGCCCGGGACGGCGCACGGCTACCATGCGATGACCTTCGGTTGGCTCGCCGGCGAGGTGGTGCGGCGGGTCAGCGGCAGAACTCCGGGGCGCTTGTTTCGCGACGAGATCGCCATACCGCTCGGGCTCGATTTCTGGATCGGAGCGCCGGCGGAGGTCGAGGCGCGTTTCGCCCGGGTGCGCATGCCGCCGCCGTCGCGCCATCCTAACAAGCTGCGGGCGGCGATGTTCCAGCGCGATTCGCTCAGCGGCCGCGCCTTTCTCAATCCGCGCTCGATGATGATGCCCGGGCAGGCCAACTCGCCGGAGATCCACGCCGCCGAAATCCCGGCGGCCAACGGACTGGCGACGGCGCGCGGGCTGGCGCGGATGTATGCGCTGCTCGCCTGTGGCGGCCGGCTCGACGGCGTCGAGCTGGTCGGACGCGAGACCCTCGACCGCTTGGCCGTCGCCGAGAGCGACGGCGATGATCTCGTGCTGTTGCTGCCGACGCGCTTCACCTCCGGTTTCATGAAGCACACCGACAATCGGCCGGAATCGAGTTTTCTGCTCGGACCGAACGACGAATCCTTCGGTCATCCCGGTGCCGGCGGAGCGTTTGGAATGGCCGATCCGGTGGCGCGCGTCGCCATCGGCTACGTCATGAATCAGCTCGGCGAAGGCATTCTGCTCAACGCGCGCGGGCAAGCTTTGATCGACGCGGTCTATCGATGTCTGTGAGTTGCCCACCCTCTACTGCGATGACATACACGGCCCATGTGGTGGCATAAGATCGCGGTCGATTTAGGCACCGCGTACTCTCTGGTGTACACCGCCGAGAAGGGAGTCGTCCTGTCGGAGCCTTCGGCGGTAGCGCTGCACCGCACCACTCGCGAGCCGATCGCCTTCGGCGAGCGCGCCCGCACCATGCTCGGCCGCGCCCCGGAGTTCATCGACGTCGTCCGGCCGCTGAGCGATGGCGTCATTGCCGACTTCGACGCGGCGCGGGCGCTACTCAAGCACTTCATCAAGATCGCTTCGCAAGGCCATCGCTTTTCCCGTAAGGCGGTGATCGTCAGCGTCCCCTACGGTGCCACCTCCGTCGAGATGGAGGCGCTGGTGCGCGAGGCCGAGGCCGCCGGCGCCGCTCGCGTCGACGTCGTCCGCGAGCCTTTTGCGGCCGCGCTCGGCGCCGGCCTGCCGATCCACGAGCCCCGCGGCAATCTGGTGATCGACATCGGCGGCGGCACTACCGAGGTGACCTCGCTCGCGCTCAACGACGTGGTCCACTGCGAATCGATTCGCATGGCCGGCACATCGATGGATCAGGCCCTGCAAGCGTTCTTCCGCAATCGCTACAATTTCTTCATCGGCGAGAACACCGCCGAGCAAATCAAGATCCACCATGGCGCGGTGACCGCCGACGGTGACGGCCTGTTCGAGGTCAAGGGGCTCAACCAGCGCACCGGTAAGCCGCAGCGTTTCATGGTGCACTCGGCCGAGGTCTACGAGGCGCTCGAACCGGCGGCGCGGCACATCACCGACGCGGTGCGGCGTTGTGTCGAGCGTCTTTCTCCCGAGCTTGCGGCGGACGTTTTCACCGACGGCGCGGCGATGGTCGGCGGCGGGGCGCTGCTGCCGGGCTGGCAGAAGCGTCTGTGGGAGGCGATGAATTTGAAGGTTCGCATCAGCGAGGAGCCCTTGATGTCGGTGATGCGCGGTTTGATCGAGATCGTACACAATCGCGAGCGCCATGAGATGCTGATCGTCAACTCGCGTGTGCGCCGCTCGTTGGAGTGATGGTGAAGTATTGGACCGCTGTGCCGCTCGCGGCATTGTTGCTCGCGCTCGGCGCACGTCCCGGGGCCGCCGGCCTGTCGTTTGCCGCACGCGAGGATTTCCCGACCGGCCCCGCGCCGCGGCTAGCGGTGGCGGCGCAGGTCAATGAGGACGACTACACCGATCTGCTGGTCGCCGATGACGGCGGCATGTCGATATTGTTCGGCTCGCCGATAGGCCGTCTCTCGGCGCCGCTCGCGGTGCCTACCGATACTCGTACGGCATTGCTGGCGGCGGACGATCTGAGCGGCGACGGTCTCGCCGATATCGCTTTCGCCGACCGTTACGACGGGCGCATCCGCCTGCGGCGAGGCGACGGCACCGGTGGTTTCGAGCCGTGGATGGAGCTCGAGATCGGCGGCCGGCCAGCCTTGCTGTCGAGCGCGGACGTCGACGGCGATCACCGCATCGATCTGCTCAGCGCTTCCGCCGAGAGCTTTGCGGTGTTCCTCAATTACGGCGACGGGCGGTTCGAGAGAAAAGCGATACCCCTGGCGGAGCCTACCTCCGGCATCACCATCGCCGACTACAACGGCGACTCTCGCCCCGATGTGGTGCTGCTCAGCTCCGAGCGCCGCTATCTGCAGCTGCTCGAGAATCTCGGCAGTGGCCGCTTCGCTCTCCAGCAGAAGGTCCCGATCCAGCTGCCGGCGCAGTCGGTAGCGGTGATCGCCAAGGCGGGCGGGTCGCCCGATTTCGCCATCGCCGACAATTTCGGCGTCAGCCTGGTGCGGCAAGTCGCTGCCGGTGTATTCGCCGACCCGGAGCGGCTCTACCAGAGCGGCGCAACGCGCGGATTGGTCGCCGGCCATTTCGACCGCGATGCCGACGTCGATCTTGCCGCCACCGACGAGGAGCGCGGCGTGGTGTTGATCCTCGCCGGCGAGGGCGAAAGCAAGTACCGGCCGGCGGGAGCCTACGACATCGGCGAAGGCGGCACCGCGTTGAGCAACTTCGATCTCGGTCGCGGTCAGGTGCCGGCGCTGGCGGTGGTCAATCGCCGCGACAGCTGCGTTACCGTGTTGCGGACGACGAAGAACGACGCCTTGCTGGGGGCGCCGGTCTACGGGGCCGGTGACGGGCCGGTTGCCGGTGTCGCTCGCGACCTCAACGCCGATCGCCACCTCGACCTGATCATTGCCGATGAAAAGGCGGGAGCGGTGCTGGTGTTCCTCGGCAGCGGCCGCGGCCGCTTCGCCCAACACCCGCCGGTGCGCACCGGCCGTGGCACGCGGGCGGTCGCGGTGGTCGACCTCGACAAGGACGGGCGCGCCGACATCGCCGCGGTCAATACGCTCAGCAACGATGTCGCGGTGCTCGCCGGTACCGGCAACGGCACCTTCGCTGCACCGTTACTCTTCGCTACCGGGATGATGCCGGTGGCAGTGGCGGCGCTCGATGCCAACGCTGACGGCAATGCCGATCTGGCCGTCGCCAATCAGGGCTCGCGCAGCGTTTCTATCTTGCATGGCGACGGCGAGGGACGCCTGATCGAACCGCGCAACTTCGCTCTGCCGCGCCCTCCGGAGTTCGTGCTCGCCGGCGATATCGATGGCGACGGCCATACCGATCTGATCGTTGGCGACCAGAGCAGCGACGAGGTGTCGATTCTCAACGGCAGCCCTACCGGTCTCGGTGAGCCGCATCGTTCGGAAAAAGGCGAGCGGATACGGCCCTCGATCGCCCACGATTTCGACGGCGACGGCCGGATCGATCTCGCCATGGTGGATACCGCCCACGATCGCATCGGCGTCCTGCTCGGCAGCGGCGACAACGTCTTCGATGAGCCGGCGTTCTTCCCGGTATCGCGGCGGCCGAGCGCTTTGATCGGCGGCGACTTCAACGAGGATCGCCGGCCGGATCTGGTGGTCATCAGCACCCACTCGAGGACCATTTTGCTGCTGGCGAACACCTCGAGCGATACCAGCAGCGACGAGGTAGTGGTGCCGAGCCCGCCCGCCACTGCTCCGCTCCCGGCGCCTGAGTCAGCGCCCGGTGCGACCCCGGCGGCGCCGCAAGCACCAGGCAAGAGTGACGATGATCCATGGCGCGGACGGCTGCGCGACTGGTAGAGCCTACGGACCCATGGAACATGCCGGCACCTCGTTGCTGCGCAGCGGCTTTTCCCGCCAGGCGCTCGATCGTTGGTTCTTTCACAACTTCTTCTTTCTGCTCTTCCTCTGCGTCACCGCATCGCAGTGGGTGCTGCTGTGGTGGGTGTGGTTGCACCAATGGGTCGACTCGGTGATGCTGCATGCCGCCGGCATGGCAATTTTCTACGGCTTCAATCGCTATCTGGTGCTCGGCCGCGCCTTCGGCCGCGGAGCGCGGCCACGCAACTTCCTGCCCCGGCTCTATTACGGTTTCGCCTTCGCGAGTTTGTTCTGCAGCGTCTACCTGTTGCTGGTAGGCATCGCCTGGGCCGCCGCCGGAACCTTGGTCGAGGTCAATGCCGGCACCAGCGTTGGCCAAGGCTTCATCTGGATTGCCAACGCCGGCGTAGCGGCGATCGGCTCGGTGTTCGTCTATGGCTATACGATCGGACAGCGCCGCCTGATCGTTCGTAAATTCACCATCCCGGTGCCCGACCTGCCGGCCGCCCTCGAGGGCTTCCGTATCGCCCAGCTCAGCGACATCCATGTCGGCCCCAACATGGCGCGGCTCGAGCTGGCCAACTTCGTTTCCCGCGCCAACGAGACCAAGCCCGACCTGATCTGCATCACCGGAGACATTGCCGACACCATCGAATCGGATCTCGCCGACGGCTTTCCGATCCTGGCACAGCTCAAGGCGACCCATGGCGTCATCGCCATCCTCGGCAACCACGATCACTACTGCGGCGCCACTCGCGTCGTCGAAGCATTGCGCCGCCATACTCCTTTCCAGGTATTGCGCGACGAGATCACCAGCATCACTGTCGGCGCAGCGGTACTGCAGGTGATCGGGCTCGACGATCGCGGCGTGAACTGGGCCCGCGGGGTCAGCGCCACTCCGGTGCTCACCGACCTTCTGCAGCAGCTACCTGGTGGCGGTCCGGTGCTGTTGCTCTGTCACCGGCCGGACATTTTCGCGCAAGCGGCCGAGCTGGGCATTCCGCTGACCTTGTCGGGACACACCCATGGCGGTCAGCTCGGTATACCGGTCGGCAAAGGCAAGGTGCTCAATCCGTCGCGCATCATCACACCGTTCGACCGCGGTCTGTTCGAGCGCAACGGCTGCCTGCTCTATGTCAATTGCGGTCTCGGCGTCACCGGCCAGCGCCTGCGGATCAGCACGCCGCGCGAGATCAGCGTCTTCGAGTTGCGCCGGGCGGAGCCGGTCGCATGAACCCCGGTCTGTGTGCCGCCTGCGAGCACAGCCAGCGGATCACCAGCGCCCGGGGCTCGCAGTTTTTCCTCTGCCGTCGTGCCCTGACCGACGCCGAGCTGCCCCGCTATCCGCGCTTGCCGGTGCTGCAATGCCGCGGCTTCGAGCCGCTCAGCGAAACCAGGCTGCCTTGAGGAGCAAAGCGCGCCGCAATTGCGCGATTCACCTCCGCTCGAATCCCCCCGGGCCCTGCGGGCCCGGCCCGCCTGTGCTCCAAAAGGGGCGAGGTCCTCAGCGCGGTCCGATCTCGTAGACTACCTGGACGTCGGCCGCGACGGTGACGTCGCCGGATTCGATCGGCGAGGCGGCGTCGGCGGTGCGCATGGCGGCCATCTGGTACGACTCGAAGTGTTTGCTTTGCACGATCGGCGGGCCGCTGGTGGCGGCGGACAACACCCCGCGCAACTCGACGCCGAGGGCCGCGGCGATGCTTTCTGCCTGGGCTTGGGCTTCACGGCCGGCTTGCTCCAGGGCGGTGCGCAGGTAGGGGGCGCGATCGGCGAGGGTGAAGCGCAGCTGGCTGATGCGATTGGCGCCGGCGCTGACGGCAGCGTCGATCAACTTGCCGGCAGCTTCGATGCGGCGGCTCTCGACCGCGACGGTATTGCTGGCGGTGTAGCCGATGATCTTGGGCTCGACCGGCTCGCCGGGACGGGCGGTGGTGTAGCGAGGATGGACGGAATAGCCGGTGGTGGTGACTCGGTCGTCACTGCCGATCAACTGCTTGAGAGCGGCGATCACCTTGGCACTGCGCTGGGCGTTCTCCTGCACCGCGGCAGCGGCCTGATCGCCTTCGGTCTCGACGGCGACCGACAGGGTGACTCGATCCGGCGCGGCGCTGATCTCGGCGTGGCCATTGACTGAGATGGTGCGCGGCTGGGGCAGTGGTGACTGTGCCGGGAGCGGCGGCGCGGCCACGAGCAGCGCCAGCGGGAGCAAGCTCCGCATCGATCGGATCAGCGTAGTTTCCATGGCACCCTTTTTCCCTCGGCAAACGTTTGCTGGCCTTGGCGGATCGACTCACGGTCATTGCCGAGGCCGATGAAGGCATAGCCGAGCGCCAGCGCCTGGCTGCGGCTGAGCTCGCGTGCCGCCCACAGCGCCCGCAGCGTCCCTTGCACCGCCAGCGGCGGTTGCGAGGCGATCGTCTCCGCCGCCCAGCGCGCCGACGGCAGCAGTTGGTCTGCCGCGACGACCTCGGACACCAAACCGATCTCGTGGGCTCGGCGCGCCGACAGACGCTCGTGGCTGCCGAGCAGCGACAGCCGCATGATCTCGTGGAAAGGCATCTTTTGCAGCATGTGCATCGGCTCGAAGGCGGCGGTCAGGCCGTAGGTGACGTGGGGATCGAAGAAGGTGGCGTGCTCGGCCGCGATCAGAAACTCGACCTCGCCCAGCATGTAGAACGCGCCGCCACAGGCGATACCGTTGATCGCGGCGATCACCGGCTTCC
>DASPMH010000821.1:0-5246 GCA_035627175.1 Terriglobales bacterium
TGGCCAATCGTGCACCTCGGTCGAGCGGGTTTACTTGCACGAGTCGATCCTGCCACAGTTCCGCGCTGAGCTGGTCGAGCAGGCCAAACGCATCAAGCAGGAGACCGACCGCGACGGCGACGCAGACATCGGCGCAATGGCCGTCGACTTTCAGACTGCGATCGTCCGCGAGCAGCTCGAGGATGCCCGCTCGCGCGGCGCGCAGCTGCTCACCGGCGCCGACTGGGACGGCCAGGCGTCGCTGATCCCGCCGCTGGTGATCGATCAGGTTACAGATGCGATGCGCATCGCTCGGGAGGAAACCTTCGGGCCGGTGCTGCCGCTGTTGTCCTTTCGCGACGAAGACGAGGTGATCCGCCGCGCCAACGATTCGGAGTATGGCCTGACCGCCAGTGTCTGGACCCGCGATGCCGAGCGCGCCGAGCGGGTCGCCCGGGCGCTCGCGGTGGGCGGTGTGTCGATCAACAACGTCATGGGCACGGAAGCCAACCCGGCGCTGCCGTTCGGAGGCCGCAAGAACAGCGGCTTCGGTCGCTACAAGGGCGAGCACGGCCTGCACGCCTTCTGCAACATCAAGTCGGTGTTGATCGACAAGGACAGCAACAAGATCGAGGCGAACTGGTTCCCCTACACGCGCCAGAAGTACCAGCTGTTCAGCGATCTTACCGTCCATCACTTCACTCGCGGAGCAGCCAGCTTCGTTCGCTTCCTGGTGTCGGCTCTCAAGCTCGAGAAGTACAGCGGCTCGGCGCAGCGCTGAGTGCCGCAATGCAGCTGACCACCGCGCACCGGATCTTGATCACCGTCGCGGTGGTCGCATTTTTCTTCTACGCCGGCGTCGAGCTGCAGAACTATTTCGCCGGCGACGGCGGCGCGCTGCTGCGCTCGTTGCTGGCAGCCGCAGGGGCGATCGGCCTGGCAATCTACCTGCGCCGGTTCCTAGCCCGCCTGAAGCAATGAGGGCGCTCCTCGGGCTGTAGCGCGCGCTACAGCCCGAGGACGGCGCGCTCGGAGGGCGCGCGCTACAGCTTGAGGGAGTTGCGACAGATGGGGGAGTGTAACAAGTGTGGGGCGTGCTGCCGGGTTTTGATGCTGGAGCAGTCGCCGGAAGAGGTGCAGGCGATCGCCGCGGTCACCAAAGTGGTCGGCATCCCCTCGGATCATCAGTTCGCTGCCGCCCATTGGCATCCGCTGACTCGCGCCGAGGCGATGGCGCGCAATCCGTTCTATGTCGGCCGGCTGCCTGTCGATGCGCATCTATACTGGTGCGATCAGCTCGGCAGCGATGGCCTCTGCACGGCGCACGAGGCGCGGCCTTTGGTGTGTCGCGGCTATCCTTGGTACGACCAACCGCCGCGCCCGATGCCGCTTGCGGATCCGGACTGCAGCTACAAGGTCGATCTCGAACCGCAGCCCGCCGCGACTGCGGTCACTGAAGCTTTGCCAACTCGGCGGTGACCACGTCCGCCGGCAAGGGCAGGTAGCCATCCTTGATCACCGTTTGCTGGCCGTCGCTGCTGAGCACGAACTTCAGGAACTCGCGGGTAAGTGGATCGAGGGCGGCTCCCGGCTTGCGATTGATGTAGACGTACAGCATGCGCGCTAGCGGGTAATCGCCGGAAAGAACGCTGGCGGTGTCGGTATTGGCATACGGCCCACCCTCTTTTTTCGCGAGCTGGATCGTCTTGACGCCCGAGGTGCGGTAGCCGATGCCGCTGTAGCCGATGCCAGCGATGTCTTCGGTGATCCCTTGCACCACCGACGCCGAGCCCGGCTGCTCCTTGACGGTATCCTTGTAGTCCCCTTCGCACAGCGCCGCAGTCTTGAAGTAGCCGTAGGTCCCCGAGGCCGAGTTGCGCCCGTACATACTGATCGGACGCTTGGTCCACGGTCCGCTCAGGCCGAGCTCTGCCCAATTGGCAAAGTCCTTCGGCGCGCCGCAGTTGCGGGTCTTGGAGAAGATGGCGTCTACCTGGGCCAGGGTCAGTTGCTCGAGCGGATTGTCCTTGTGGACATAGACCGCGAGGGCGTCGACGGCGACCTGGAATTGCAGCGGCGGGTAGCCGAACTTGGCTTCGAATTGATCGACCTCGGTAGCCTTCATCTCGCGGCTCATCGGCCCGAGCTGAGCGGTGCCGGCGATCAAGGCCGGCGGCGCAGTCGAGGAACCTTTGCCTTCGACCTGAATGCGAACGCCGGGATAATTCTTCTGAAAGCCTTCCCCCCAGAGGGTCATCAGATTGACCATGGTGTCGGAGCCGATGCTGTTGATGTTGCCACCGACGCCGGTGGTCTTCTGATAGGGGGCGATGCTCGGGTCGACGGTGACGAGCTGTGCGCCCGCGGGGGCGGCGAGCGTAGCGGCGAGCGCTAGAAGCAGGGAAGTTCGGTGGCTCATCGGGTTCCTCCAGGATAGTTGGCGCGACGCTAGCGTGCGGGTGTTAGCTGGAGGTTACGGAGCGGTATCATCTCGCGAGCGTGGCATCGGTGGGGAGATCATCTCAAATCCCCCGCGCCTGCGCCACCTCGTCTCACCCTTACAGAAACAGCCGCACCGCGATCACCGAAGCCACCACCCCGGCAACGTCGGCGATCACGCCGGCGGCAATCGCATGCCGCAAGCGCGTCACGCCGACCGCGCCGAAATAGACGGCGAGGACGTAGAAGGTCGTTTCGCTGCTGCCCTGCAGCGTCGAGACGAGATAGCCGACGTAGCTGTCCGGCCCGTGCGTCTGCATGGTCTCGGCGAGCACCGCGAAGGCTCCCGAGCCCGACAGCGGTCGCAACAGAGCCATCGGCAATGCGGCGGCCGGGAAGCCAAGTGTGCTGGTGAATGGATCGATTGCGCCGATCAGAATGTCCATCAATCCTGACGCGCGGAACATGCCGACGGCGACCATGATCGCCACCAGAAAGGGAATGATGCGGATCGCCACTTGGAAGCCTTCCTTGGCTCCCTCGATCAGAGACTGGTAGAGGTCGATCTGCTTGGCCAAACCGTAGAGCAGGATCACGGCGATCAGGACGGGCAGGGTCCACGTCGAGGCAACGGTGCGGAGGAAATCGCTGGCGCTGAGCCCGCTCGCCAGCGAGGCCCGCAGTGTCACCAGCAGGCCGACGGCGAGCATTGCCATCACCGCGCCAGCGAGTAGGCAGCCGAGCCGCGATGCTGGCCGCTCGGCATCGGGCACCGGCGGTAGCTCCGTGGTGGCGATCGGCAGCGGTCCTTGCGCCGGTGGGTAAGCCGAGGCAGGCCGCACCATCCGCTCGAGCAGCTTGGCGGTGATCAGTGCCGTCGCCGTGGCGATGGTGGTCGCCAGCAAGGTCGGCAGCCAGATGCCGGCGGCATTGATCGAGCCGAGCGAGGCGCGCAAGCCGATCACTCCCAGCGGCGCGAGCGACACGCTCGAGGTGTTGATCGCCAGGAACAGCACCATCGCATTGGTGGCGACGCCCGGCACCGGGTTGAGTCGATTGAGCTCGACCATCGCCTTGATGCCGAAAGGCGTCGCCGCGTTGCCCAAGCCGATCATGTTGCTGGCGATGTTCATCATCATCGCCTGCATCGCCGGGTGGCTCGGCGGCACCTCAGGAAAGAGCCAGCGCAGAATCGGGGCCAGGCCGCGCTCGATGGTGCGCAGAAAGCCGGCGTCCTGAACGATGCGCATCATGCCGAGCCAGAACGTCATCACGCCCACCAAGCCAAGCGCCAGCTCGACGGCGGCCTTGGCCGAGTCGATCGAGGCCTGAGTGACCGCAGGCATGCTGCCGTTGAAGGCCGCGATCAGCACTGACGAGAGAATCAGCGCCGACCACAGGATGGTCATCATCAGCGCGGGAAGTGATAGCCGATGTCGATGCGCCCGCCGTCAGGCACGCCATTGGTCGCCGTTGTCCTGCCGCGGAGGATGTCGGTGTAGGCGCGATCGAGGGAGGGATCACCTTGGTCGACGCCGGTGCCGTCCGGGGGCGGATCGCCGGCGAGCGTCTGCCGCAAGCGGAAATCGCCGGGCCCACGTTCGATGGTGAACTCCGGTGGATTGGGCAGTGGCGGCACGGTCGGCCGCGGCGTCGGACTCGGCGGCACCGGTACCGGCGCCCGACAGACGCCGTTGCAGATGGCCCGGCTGACGAAACCCGCCGGCCGATTGACGACACCGCCTTCGAAGTAGGCGGTGTCGGTCGGGTGAACCATCGCACCGACGTAACTCGGTGAAGAGACCAGATTGTACTGGCCGCTGTAGCCTTCCAGTGAGTTGGTAGCGACCTGAAGATTGTTACTGCAATTGTCCTGCAGCAGGTTGTTGCGCAGTACCGCTCCGGCGGACGGCGCGGTGCTGGTGCCGATGAACACGCCGCGGTCCCGATTGCCGACGACGGTGTTGTTGATCACTCGGGCATTGGCGGAGCCGGTCGAGCCGGCGATGACGATGCCGCGCCGGCCGTTGCAGTAGATCAGGTTGTTGAGCAGCGTCACCAGGGGCGAGTCCTGCACGCGAATGCCGTCTTCGCGGCCGGCATAGATCTCGGTGTTGCGGATGACGACGCTCTCAGCGCCACGCCGCACCTGAATTGCCGCATCGACGGTGTTGATGACGGTGAAGCCGTCGATGATGACGAAGCTCGCGCCGTCGACGAAAAAGCCGCGGCGCGCGACAGAGCCGTCGACCACGACCGGTCCGGCGGAGTCGCCGGTGCGACTGCCGCTGACGTCGGCGCGCAGCAGGATCGGCTCCTCGGCGGTGCCCGAACGCGTCATCTCGACTGTCTCGGCGTACACGCCCGGGCCGACGATCACCTCGGTGCCGGCCCGGGCGGCTTCGACCGCCGCTTGGATGGTGCGCAAAGCCTGATCGGGAGAACGGCCGCTGTTGGTATCGTTACCGCCGACGCGAACATAAATCTCCGCGGCGGGGACTACCGTCGGGCCGACGGTCGGAGTGCCGGGAGCGCCGGTCGCGGTGGGCTGAGGCTGCAGGATGGAGGGAAAATGGAAGCCGAGATCGATACGGCCGGCGTCGAGGAGCTGGTTGGTTGCGGTGCTGCGCCGGCGCAGCTCATCGGCGAGCGCCGCAGCTGTCGCCGGATCGCCGGCATCGATGCCAGCACTGGTCTCCGGATCGCCACTGGCGGGTTGCGGCAGCTGGAAACGACCGACGAAG
The DNA here is from genome assembly GCA_035627175.1 of Terriglobales bacterium. GTDB lineage: Bacteria > Desulfobacterota > Binatia > HRBIN30 > HRBIN30 > DASPMH01. The sequence goes on from DASPMH010000821.1 coordinate 5,163, forward strand.
AGCGGGTCGACGCTGACGTCCTCCAGACCTTTGGGCGTCGCCGGACCGTAGTCGACGGAGATGCTTTCACGGGTGGTCGGAAAG
>DASPMH010000822.1:0-3688 GCA_035627175.1 Terriglobales bacterium
GTTGATGCGCGTCGCACTGCTCTTCTCGCTGACCTGGATCATGCAGCTGACCCAGCCGCTGCTGACGATCTGGTCGTATCAGCTCGCCGGTCGCGACCTGATCCTGATCCTCGGCGGCGCCTTCCTGATCGGCAAGAGCACGTATGAGATCCACGAGCGCCTCGAGGGCGAAGCCGGCCACGGCGAGGGTAAGGCCAAGGCTTCATTCGCCTCGATCATCGTGCAGATCATGCTGCTCGACGTTGTCTTCTCGCTCGACTCGGTGATCACCGCCGTCGGCATGGCCAACGACATCGGCGTGATGGTCACCGCGGTGATCATCGCCATCGCCTTCATGATGGTCTTCTCGGGACCGATCAGCGACTTCGTCCACGACCACCCGACGGTCAAGATGCTCGCCCTGAGCTTCCTGCTGCTGATCGGCACCGCGCTGGTCGCTGACGGCCTGCACCACCACATCCCCAAGGGCTACATCTACTCGGCGATGGGCTTCTCGCTGTTCGTCGAAATGATCAACCTCCGCCTCCGCCCCTCGCACCCAGTAAAGCTCAACGAACCCTACCAGCCCACCTGAGCTGTAGCGCGCTCTCCGAGCGCGCCATCCACACGATAACCCAAAACCGCCCCGGCGCGCCCAGTTGCCCAAGCGCACTCGGAGAGCGCGCGCTACAGCCCCTCGAGCGGATACTCGGCGCAGCCTTGGCGACCTGCAGTGACGTACTCCTCCGGGGTCAGCGCCCGCGATTTGGTGGTCAGCGCCTGGAAAATACGGCAACGCTGGCGCTGATCGCTCAGCCGCGGATCGTTATCGACCGCCGCAATCACCGTCGCCTTGGTGAGCAGCCCCGAGGTCGTCCGCACCCCGCCGCCGGCATCGGTGTCGAACACCACGAACGTCGCAGTATTGCCCGCCCACTTTGGCCATTGCGGCAACTCACCGTCGCGGCCTCGGCCAGGATCGCCGCTGTAGGCGAACTCGGCCCAGTACGACATCATCCGCTGCGACAGCCACTCGCGCCCGGCGAGATTGTCTTCGGTGAAGATCTGATTCGCCTCCGCACCGAGATCGAAGTGACCGAAGATGAACGGGATCTCGAAGGCGTGCGCCGCGCCGAGCATCTCGCCGAGATCGGCGCCGAGGATCGTCGGCTCCTCGTCCCAGTCGAAGCGATAGTTGAACACCGCCGGCGCGCCGTTGGCGCTGAGGATCGTCGCCGGCTGATCCGCTCCGGTCGCGCGCCACATCTTGGCGAGATACTCGGCGCTGAGGTCGTACCACTCCGGATCGCGCAGCCGCGGCAAGATGCCGAAGTAATTGCGCACCAGCTCGCGGTCGGCGAACATGAACAGCTTGTTCTCGTCGCGATTGGTGCCGATCATCACCGGCACTTGGTTGTAGCCGCTACCGCGCGCGAACAACTCCATCGGCTCCTCGCGCGGTATCACCGTGCCCTCACGGAAGAGCTTGGGCATCTCGATCAAACCGCTGGCGAATTGCTCCTCGTAGCGCCCCAGAATCTTCTCGCCGCTCTGGTCATGGAGATACTGGTGCACCTGCAGGGGGCTCATCCGCGTCAGCGCTGCCTTGGCCGCCGCCCGGTCCCCGGCCTTGTCGTCGGCGATCAGCATCTTCAGCAGCAGCTCATTGGAGCTGTAGGCATGACCGGCCGGCGTATCGTCAGCGAAGTTCTCGCCGGCCTCGGCGCTGTCGGTCCACGGACCGCCGCTCTGCACGATCGCCCGGTGGAACAAGCCCTTGGCCTTCGGCGAGACCAGCATCGAGAAGACGTTCACCCCGCCCGCCGATTCGCCGAAGATGGTGACGCGATTGGGATCGCCACCGAAGGCGCTGGCATTGGCGTGCACCCACTCCAAGGCGCGGACGATGTCCAAGGTGCCGAAGTTGCCGGAGCGGTCGTCGGCGCTGGTGCCCTCGCCGCGCAGCGCAGCGTGGCGGAACCAACCGAACGGCCCGAGGCGGTAGTTGAAGGTGACGACGATGACGTTCTGACTGACGGCGAGATTGCCGCCGTTGTAGAAGCCGCCTTGGCCGATGGTGTTGCCGCCGCCGTGGATCCACACCATCACCGGCAGCGCCTTGCCGCCGCGCGGCAGCTGCTCGGCAGAAAGGCGCGGCGCGTAGACGTTGAGGTAGAGACAGTCCTCGCTGCCGACGATGTCGCCCTCGTCGCCGTCCACGCCGCCGAAGGGGCTGGCGATCTGGACGCACGGCGAGCCGAGCGCCAGCGCTTCGCGCCGGCCTTGCCATGGCTTGGGCGGGCGCGGAGCGCGCCAGCGCAAACCTTCGACCGGCGCTTGCGCATAGGGGATACCGAGCCAGGTATGACTGCCGTAATCGCCGGCGAAGCCGACGACGGTGCCGCTGCGGAGCTGCCGCTCGCTGGTGTCATCGGCGACCTGTCGCTCCGAAGTAGCGCCGCGACAACCGGCGATAGTGACCAAACCAAGCGCCAAGCAGAGCCAAGAACACCGCATTCGCACCTCCATCATGCGGACGTTCCTTCCACACCTACTCAGCCACCAGCAAGCGCAGCCCCAATTCCGGTCCCCCCCGGTTCGCATTTCTCCGAACGGGGGAGGGCTAGGGAGGGGGCAACCGCAAGCCCTCAAGCCCACCTGCCGCGGCCTACCGGCCGCAGCTACATGAAAGCCTCCCGGTTGGCTTCACTGCTCCACCGCTTCACTGCTAGGAAAGACCTTCCTCAATGGCCAAGCTGCTCGTTCTGCAACACGTCGCCCACGAAATTCTCGGCACGCTCAATCCGCTCCTGAAGAGCCACGGCTTTCGCATTCGCTACGTCAACTTCGGACGCCACCCCGACGCCCAGCCCTCGCTCGACGGCTACCAAGGACTGGTGATCCTCGGCGGACCGATGGGCGTCTACGACAGCAATGTCCACACCCACCTGCGCACCGAGCTCAAGCTGATCGAGCAGGCGCTCGAGCGCGAGATGCCGATGCTCGGCATCTGTCTCGGCGCGCAGCTGATCGCCCACTCGCTCGGTGCCGAGGTCAAACCGAATCGCTACAAGGAGATCGGCTGGTACGACGTCGCCCCGACCGCTGCCGGAGCCAACGACAAGATGTTCGCCCACTTCCGCAGCGTCGAGCGGATCTTCCAGTGGCATGGCGATACCTTCGACATCCCCCGCGGCGCGGCACATCTCGCCGCCTCCGCCGCTTGCTCGCACCAGGCCTTCCGCTATGGGGAGCGAGTCTATGGCTTGCAGTTTCACCTCGAGGTCGACGAAGCGATGATCGACCGCTGGCTGCGGGTGCCGGTCAATCGGGAGGAGCTCAGCTTGATGCCCGATGCCATCGACCCCGACGAGATTCGTTTCGAGACGCACCAGCGCATCGGCCGCTCGATGCAACTGAGCGATGCCGTCTTCGGTGAGTTCATCAAGCTCTTCGCGCTGCGGCCGAAGCGGGTGATGCTGAGGTCGCGATGACGCCCGACCCCACTTCGCCGCAGCTAACCGTCGGCTCGCCGCTCAAGCTCTTTCGCCGCTGGGCGCCGGAAGCGGCCATTCCGGCGGTCGCCGGACTGTGCTGGTTGCGTCTCGCCGGCGACCTCGGCGCGCTCGCCTTTCTCTTGGCGGTCGTGCCCGGCTGTCTGCTGCTCGCCTCCGGCGTCGGACTGCTGCTCTACCCGGGCGATCTGCGC
>DASPMH010000823.1:0-3171 GCA_035627175.1 Terriglobales bacterium
GCGAGGCTTGCCTGGCTCATTTCCGCGACCCGGAAAAGCTGCGTCGTTATTCCCGCGAAGAGTACAAGAACAGTATCGGCACGCTCAAGGCGATCGCTCTGCTGGAGCAGATCGAGCCATTGCTGGCAGTGGCTCGTACCGCGTTGCTCGAGTGCGCCGCGAGCGCCGGCCGAGGCGGTACGGCCCTGTCGGAGTACATCGACGAGCTGATCGAATACAGTCGGCTGCGACGGCGCAGCATTCTCGATACGGGCCTAGAGCCCGAGGGTACCTTCCGCTTCGCCTTCGACCGGATCCGGGAGCGCGATTTCCAAGTGGACCCTGACCAGTTCCGGCTGAAGCAGCCACAGCGGATGCGCTTCTGGCACGACGAGGGCCAGGCTCGCGACATCCGCGCGCTGTGCGCGCAAGTTTCGAACCCGGCGCTGCGGGCGCGGTCGTTCATCTATCCGCAGACCGACCCGGGCGTGAATCCCTACCTGCGCCGCTCGCGCTTCTGCTGACTTGTAGCTGCGCTCGGCAGAGCGCGGCGGCTCGGCTCACCTGCCGCGGCACACGCTCGGCTCACCCTGCCGCCGTCTTCCCACCTTCGCCAAGGCTACGGTGGATAAGCCCGACGGCAGCTACAGGTTAGAAGCGGCGGTGGAAGCTGGCGACCGAGCGCAGGCAGCGATGGCCGAGCTTGCCGAAGACCTGAATGCTCTGAATGCTCGACGCCTGTGCTTCGTTCTCGAGAAAGCTCGCGCCGAGGGGGCGCAGTGCCGAACACTCCATCTGTAAGGCCGTAAATAGCCCTGGATAGCCCGGCAGCGAGGCTCCTATGCCTCGCCCGACGATGCCGAGGCCGGCGGCCGCGGAGAGGTCTGCCATCCATAACATGGTATGGAAGGAGACGATGCGGTCGCCGTCCCGTATGACGATCACCGTATCGGCCCACTCGCCGGTCAGAGCTTTTTGCGTCCATACTCGATAGATGCCGGTCGACAGCTCGTAGGGGACGCCGACATCGAAAACGTACGGGCCACGATCGAAAGCGCGACCGCACCACTCGAGAATCTCTCCGTACGAAGCCGGCTCGAGAGCCGCGATCGTCGAGCGGTCGTAAGTTTCGACGCGCAGGCCGGGGGCGAGCTCCCGCGAGCGTGCAGCACCGGTCAGCGGCTGCATCCATGAGATCCGAGTGCCGACGTAGAAGGTCCCGAGCTCCTGGATCGCCCAGGCCGCAACGCGGTCGTTGGCGGAGACGCTTGCCGCGACGTGAGCGCAGCCATCGCCGGCCAGATCGCTCCACGCCGCATCGTACAGCTCGCGTAGCGCGGTCAGGCGCAGCTCATCGCCGGCAACAGCAAGCGGCACCTCCACCTTCGCCATCGGCATGCCGAAATGCTGCGTCTCGAAGGGCCGTGGCGCTACCGCCAGCGCCGCCAACGGCCGCCCGTGGCTGTCCCTGGCGACCAGGGTGCGGCGCTCGCCGTCGGGCAGATAGCGCTGTCGATGCAGGCGGATCAGCGCTCCGTCGCGTGCGCCGATCGGGGCGAAATTCGCATAAGCCAGATAGGGCTCAACGCCGAGGAGCTCCTGCAGCGCTTGCTCCAAGGAGGTCCCTTGCTCGTACGCGACGCGCATCCGGCTCGTCTAGCCAACGCCCACGCTGCCTACAAGGACGATGTGCCACAGTGCAGCTCCGTGGTCTGTGGCGGCGAAAGAGCCGGCACCGGATAGGCGACGCTGCCGGGTTTACACCTGGCGCGCTGCCATCGCTCTGGCGGTAGGGCAGGCCGCCAACTGCCACGCTCAGGGACGCCGGCATACGCGCGCGACAAGCCGCTGTCGTCGTACAGCAAGAAGAGCTCGGCATCCGGCCAGCGCTCGCAGATCGAGCACGACGCGCCGCTATCGTACTCGAGGCTAGGGCTCCACAGGTAGATCGCGCCGGCGCCGGCCGCAGTCGCCGCGCTGCGGTAGAAATGGTTGAAAGTCTGCGTCTCGTGAGGCAGCGCCGGCACCAGTGTCGCGATGCGCTCGACGTACAGCCATTTGAAGCCATGGTGCAGGAAGACCGCTCGCTGACTCGCACCCGTGGCTAGGGACTGCAGGGCGATCGTCTGCCACGAAGCCGGCAAGATTGCCGGGCCGACCCACCAAAACAGGCCGGTGCCACCCCCGATGCACGATAGCAGGGCCAGCCCAGCCACCGATCGGCGAGCCGGCGCGGAGAGGCGATCGCTGACGATGACGAAGCCAAGGCCGGCCAGAATCGCGATCGGCACCATCGCCGCGACCACGCGAGCGTGGGAGGTGACGTCGCCACCGGCGGTGAAGCCGTGCAGCAGGCTGGCGAACAAGAGCGCCAGTAGCAGGCGCGCCAGCCCGGAAGACCGCGCGCTGCCGATACACCAGAGCAAGCCGATCGTCATCAGGGCTGTGCCGCAGGGATCGACCAGAGTGTCCGCCCACAACCGAATCGGAATACGTGTGATCGCAAACGGAGAGAGCAGCGCTCCCAAGGGAATGTCCCACGATCCCGGTCGCCCGGCGCTCAGCAGCGTAGTGACATCGCTGGTGGTTCTCTGTCCCAGCAGAACCTGCACGATACCCCCGAGCTGGTGCTGGCCGAAGGCGTATGTCGTCGCCATGTCGACGATCGTCGCCCAGTTCGGCAACGCCGGGAGGATTGCGGCGACTCCGCTGGCTGCGGCAGTCACGATCGCTGGCCACCGAATCGGTCGCTGGCGCAAGGTAGCGTAGCCGATGACGGCGCAAACCAGGAGGGCAGAGAATACCACCGTCGGCTCGGTGCCGCTGAAACCCGCCACGGCTCCCGCGGCGGCGAGCGCTGCCGGCGAGCGCCGCCGCACCGCCGCCAGGCCGAGGAGGCTCAGCACCACCAGGCACAGTGGCGCGATCTGATTCATACCGGGGTTGTAAGCCGTCGAGATTGCCCACGGAGAGAACAAGAACACCGCCTGGGCGACCAAGGCCCCGTGGAGCCCCACCAGCCCCCGCGCGATCATGCCGATGACCGTGCCGCAGAAGGCGGTCCATCCGACGTGCGCGACCTGCAACTGGATGAAGCTGACGGATCGGCCGTCGCCGAGCAGCGCGACCCCCTCGAGGATCATGTAGGTGTTGGCGTGTCCGGGGCTGGCACTATCGGCGAGGATGCGCTGT
>DASPMH010000824.1:0-13114 GCA_035627175.1 Terriglobales bacterium
GGCGCTTGAAGTAGCGTTCAGCCGAAGATGCCGGCGCGCTTCTTGGGAGCGCCCGGCGGTTTGAATTGGAGACTGGCGCTGCGCAGCTTCTGATTGAGATTTTCGAGCTCGGCGCGCTGGCGTTCTTCGAACTCGGCGAGCTCGCGCTGGCGGCGCGCTTGGAAGTCGGCGAAGATCTTCTGCCATTGGGCGTAGAAGGTTCGCAGCTCGCCGGCGAGAAAGTTGTGCATCGGCGACTGAACGACGTAGGAGCCGTCACAGTACGGGCAGCGGAAGACGACGCCGCTGCGGAAGTGCCGGAAGGCGACGGCGTAGGCGCCGTTGCAGCGGTGGCATTCGATCGGTACTTCCCACTCGTCGATCGGCGGGATGTTGATGCCCGGGGCGGCAAGACTTGCGGCGACGGGAGCGGGTGCTGGCGGCGCGGCGGCCGGCGCTGCTTTCGCAGCGGCTGCGGTCGCAGGTGGTGCGGCGCTGGTCGCCGCACCGCCTGCCGGAGCCGGCGCATCGGTGGGCTCGGCGGCGCCTTCCTTCTTGAAGCGCGAGGGAAAGTCGGTGGGGAAAGTCTGCTCCGGATGAAGTTGCTGCGCGCGGGCGATCAGGATCGCTTCCGCTTCGGGGATGTTGGGATCGGGGATGCAGCAATCGACCGGACAGACGGCGGCACAAGCCTCGTGGTCATGGAAGCCGACGCACTCGGTGCACTTCTCCGGCACGATGTAGAAGCGATCGGCTTCGATCGCCGCATGGGTGATGCCCTTGAGCTCCCAAGAGACGCCACCCTGGTAGATGGCGGTATTGGGGCACTCGGGTTCGCAAGCGCCGCAGTTGATGCACTCGCTGGTAATCACGGTAGCCATTGGGCGGACCTCGCTGTGCAGTCGAGGGGTCCATAGCAACCGCCACCAGCCGCGGCAATCCAAGAGTGCTACTCGGCCAAAGCTTGCTCGTAGTTGTTGCGGGCGTTCTGGTAGGTCGGGTCGAGCTCGATGGCGCGCTGCCAGAGGTCGAGGGCTCGCTTGCGGTCCCCGCCCTTGAAGCAGACCAAAGCGAGGTTGTTCAGTAGCCGCACGTCGTCGCGATAGATATCGAGCATGCGGCGGTAGATCTGCTCCGCTTCGGCGAAGTCGCCGTCCTCCATCTCCAGGGTCGCCAAGTCCGTCGCGATTGCCCTGCTGTTCGGGCGATCGTTGAGAGCGAAGCGCAGGTGCTTGCGGGCGGCGTCGCGATCGCCGCGCTCGCGATAGATCGCCGCGATATTGAAGAAGACATCGGCATAGCCGGCGTCGCTTGCCACCAGCTTCTGCAGTATTCCCATGGCGCGCTGGCTGTCGCCGGTCTTGCGGTATAGATAGGCGAGATTGTTGCGTGCGGTGGCATTGCCGCGCCGGCTGTCTTCGACGATGCGTTGCTGCAGCGGGATCGCTTCGGCGATGCGATCGCTCAGCACCAAGAAGGAGGCGCGCGTCGATAATGCCGCGTACGATCCCGGCTTGCGCTGCTCGACTTCGGCGATCGCGGTGTCCGCGGCGCGGAGATCGCGGCTGCGGAGATGGAGCCGAGCCAGATTACCCCAGAGCAGCACCGCCTCGGGGCTCTGCGCCAAGGTGACGTCGAGGAAGGTACGCTCGTCTGCCCAATCCCGATTGCGCCGCACCGTGACCAAGGTCAGCGTCAGTGCGAGGACCGCGATCGCGAACGTCGCGGGCAGCCGCCACTGCGCCGGTTTCGCCTGCCACAGGCTGACGGCACCGTGCGCGGCGAGCAGTACGAACGGAAACGAGGGGAAGTAGCAGAAGCGCTCCGCCATGATGTTGCCCATGTCGGCAGGGCCGGCGACGCGAACGAAGTTGAGCACCGGCAGGAACGAAGCGACCAACATCAGCGCGAGCACCTGCACCGCACGCGATGCACGCCGAGCGCACCACCAGCCGGTCGCTACCAGCAACGCCGAGGCGGCCCACAAGCGCGGGTCGGTCAGGGTGCGTACGTAGGGATTCTGGACGTAGGCGTGCAACGGGTAGGGGAAGACCAACCAGGCGAGATAGCGTAGCAGCGTCGGCGGAGCGGTCAGCAGCGCGAGCAGCGGGTTGTGATCCGCTTGCCCGGGCATGTCGATGTCGAGCACGACGAACCGCCAGATCAGGTAGAGCACCACCACTGCCGCCAACGGGCTGAGCAGACGAGCGATGTCACGCCAGTTGCGGCCGCGTACATAACGCAGAACCACCGCAGCCCAGAACAGCAGGACGATGCTCATCTCCTTGGCGAGCAGCGCTGCGGCGAAGGCAGCGAGCCCTACCGTGAGCCATATTCGCGCCGGCTCGTCGCGCTCGTTCAAGTTACGATCGGCGCGCGCTAGCGCCAGCAGGGCGATTGCGGTGAAGAGAAAGGCGACGACATCGGTGCGGCCGGAGATCCAGGCAACATTCTCGGTGTGGATCGGATGAATCGCGAACAACACCGCCGCCCCGGCCGCGGCACCGAAGGTCAAGCCGAGGTCGACGGCGAGCAGCGCCACCAGCGCGGCGCAGGCGGCGTGCAACAGAACATTGGTCAAGTGGTAGCCGAACGGCTGCAAGCCCCAGAGGCTGTAGTCGATGAGATAGGAGGTGGTGACCAACGGGCGGTAGTAGCCGTAGGGCAGATCGTCTTCGCTGCGGAAGAAAAAGTCGTGGGCGAAGATCTCGGTCAGCCGATTCCAGGAAGTGATGGCGCGGTCGTCGAGGACCAGCCGCTGATCGTCCCAGACGAAACCACCGGCAAGGCTGTTGGCGTAGGCTAGCGACGCGGCAGCGACCGGCAGCAGCCACAGCCAGGCCGGCGCCGGTCGGCGGAGTCGGGTCGCTGCTTTCGAAGTCCGAGCCACGGCGTCGCTTAGCGCGAAAACGCCGGAAGACTCCACCCTCTGCCTCACCGTCTTCAGGAACAAAAAATTGCTTTTAGGGTTTGAAATGGCCCCGGCGTCATGGAATGAGAGCGAGTCTTGGAGGAAAAAATGCGGATCATCCCTCTTACTCGTCTACCATTCTTCGCCTTGCTCGCCGCGTTGCTCCTCGGCGGCGCCGCGGCGGCTTCGGCCCAGGGCTTCAAAGTCGATAATTTCGATGACGATTCGGCCGGCTGGAGCCTGATCATCGATGCCACCACCGACAGCGATGGCGACGGCGCCACCGACGAGGAGGAGGGCGACGACGACCGCGACAACGACGGCATCCCGAACGACGAAGATTACGATCCCACCGGCTACTTCTACGACATCAACACCGGCCGCATCTTGCCGGGCGGCAGCGTCACCATCACCGGCTGCCCCAACATGGTGCTCGAGGACGGCAGCCAAGGTTTCTACCAATTCCTCGGCCTCGACATCGGCACCTGCACCATCAATATCACCCCGCCGCCAGGCTATGAGCTGGCCACCTTGCTGTGCCCGAACCTCGACCCGCCGCCGCTCGATGTTCCCGATGGACCGGGCGCGCCGTTGGTCCTCGGCAACACCGAAGTGGGCAACACTGGCTTCCTCAGTGGCAGCGATTGTACGCCTTATTACTTCACCTTGAATTTCAATTCGCTGACCGACATCGATGTGTTCGCCAACAACTTCCCGTTCCTGCGGGTCGACGCGGCGGTCGCACCGGCGGCCTCGACCGTAGGGCTGGCGATGATGGTCGGGCTGCTGCTGCTCGCCGGCACCTGGCGGATGGCTACGCCGCGGCGGGTGAAGTCGGGATCTTAGAAACAGGGGAGATCGGATTTTTTAGAAGGCCTGCGCTCTTTGGAGCGCAGGCCTTTTTTATTGGCCGTTCTCCCGTTGTTGTCGGCCTGCTAGTTGCGGCGGGGTGAGCGAAGCTTGGATCGAGGTCGCCCGCGCGCCGCGTCGTCAGATCATCGAGGACCTGGCGCTGGTGTTGGAAGCCGAAGGCGTTGCCAACGAAGTGTGCAGCGGTGGCGGCTGGGGGCTGCGGGTACCGGCGCGCCGCTTCGGCGATGCCGCTGCGGTGTTGGCAGCCTACGAGCGCGACCAGGTCGAAGTCCCGGTCGAGTTGGTGCCGCCGCGCGATTATGGCGCTAGTCAAATCGGTGTCAGCCTCGCCTCGGCGCTGCTGGCTTTCCACACCGCGCTGATCGCCAGCGGCAGCTACGAGACTTGGGTGCGGCGCGGGCGGGTTTCGTTCACTCGGGTCGTGGATGGCGAGCTGTGGCGCTGCGTCACCGCGCTGACGCTGCATTCGGGCGCCTACCACCTCGCCAGCAACGCGGTGGCCTGCATCGTCTTCGGCGGCTTTCTCGGCCGCGCTATCGGCGCCGGCGGGGCGGTGACGGTGATGCTGCTCGCCGGTGCTTTGGGAAACGGGCTCAACGTCCTGTGGCGGGGCGGGCCGCATCTCTCGATCGGTGCCTCGACTGCGGTGTTCGGTGCGGTCGGCGCGCTCGCGGCGCTGCAGGCGAGGCGCTACCGGCTGCGTCCTGCTTCCGCCAAGCGAGCCTGGCTGCCACTCGCCGCGGGCGTCGGCTTGCTGGCGATGTTGGGGGCGAGCCCCGAGAGCGATTTCATCGCACACCTCTGCGGCATGATCGCCGGAGTCGGCATGGGCGTCGTCGCCGATCGCGTCACCCCGCCACCGCCGGCGCGGCGCCGGCAGAGCGCGGCACTGGTCGCTGCCACGAGCGTGGTGATGATCTCGTGGTGGTTGGCGCTGCGGAGCAGTTGACTCGCGGCGCTCGAGCGTCGATTGTCGCGCGCGGATTTGGGCAGCAAGGAGACGGCACGATGCAAGCGCTCGGGGCGATGGATCGCATTCAATTGCAACAACTGGCGGACGACCTGTCACGCCGCTACGCGGAGTTTCAAGCGCGGCGGCTCAATCTCGACATGACCCGCGGCAAGCCGTGCGCCGAGCAGCTGGCGCTGTCCAACGGCCTGTTGGAGATCGCCGACTACCGCGCCGCCGACGGTACCGACTGCCGCAACTACGGCGGCCTCGAGGGCTTGCCTGAGGCGCGAGCCCTGTTCGCCGAGCTGCTCGAGGCCGACGTCGAGGAAGTGCTCGTCGGCGGCAATTCGAGTCTGGCAATGATGCACGACACCATCGTCCAGGCCTTGCTGCGGCCGCTCCCCGGCGCGAGCGAACCCTGGCGCGGAACGGCGCCGGTACGCTTTCTCTGTCCGAGTCCCGGCTACGATCGTCACTTCGCCATCTGCCAGTACCTCGGCATCGAGATGATTCCGGTCGCGATCAACGAAGAGGGGCCGGACATGGGCGAGGTCGAGCGGCTCGCCGGCGGCGACAGCTCGATCAAGGGCATCTGGTGTGTGCCGAAGTACAGCAATCCTACCGGGGTGACGTTTGCCGACAGCGTCGTCGAGAGACTGGCGACGATGCCGACGGCAGCGGCGGACTTCCGCGTCTTTTGGGACAACGCCTACGCGGTGCATCATCTCACCGGCGCGCCCGACCGTCTCGCCAATCTGATGGCCGCGTGCAAGCGTGCCGGCAACGACGACCGCGTCTTCGTCTTCGTCTCGACTTCGAAGATCAGCTTCGCCGGCGCGGGCGTAGCGGCTATGGCGAGCAGCGCGGCCAACCTGCGGTGGCTCAAACAGGGCTTGTCGCTGCAGACGATCGGGCCGGACAAGCTCAACCAGTTGCGCCACGTGCGCTTTTTCAAGGACGGCGAAGGCATCGCCGCGCAGATGCGGCGGCACGCCGAGATCTTGAAGCCCAAGTTCGACCGGGTCGAGCAGGTGCTCGCGGCCGAGCTCGGTGAGCGCGGCAGCGCGCGCTGGACCAAGCCGCGCGGGGGATACTTCGTCAGCCTCGATACTTGCGACGGCTGTGCCGGCGAGGTGGTCGCGATGGCGGCGGCGGCGGGGGTCAAGCTGACCGCGGCCGGGGCGACGTTCCCGGGCGGCAAGGACCCGCGCGACCGCAACATCCGCATCGCGCCGAGCATGCCGTCGCTGAGCGAGATCGGGGTAGCGATGGAGCTGCTGGCGATCTGTGTCCAGCGCGTCGCCATCCGGAAGCTGCTTGACTGAACGACTCATTCAGTTAAGTAGGCGGGCATGGCGCGTGCCGCTCCTCCCGACCGTCTCGATCAGCTGACCGCCGCGGCCGTCGACGTCTTCATCGAGCGCGGCTACCGCCGCACCCAGATGGCCGACGTTGCCCGGGCGATGGGTGTTGCCCCGGGCACTCTCTACCTCTACGTCGCCAGCAAGGAAGCGCTGTTTGACCTGGTGCTGCGCCGCGCCTTCGTCGATGGCGCGTCCGAGCCGATCGACAGCCTGCCGCTGCCGACCCCCGCGGCGGGCGAGATCCTGGCGCGGCTGCGCCATCGCTGCGAGCGCGAGACCCGTGTGCCTGCCCTTGCCAGCGCGCTGGCGCGCAAACGGCCGCCCAACCCCCAGGTCGAGTTGACGGAGATTCTGGGCCAGCTCTACCAGCTGATGGCCCGGCTGCGGCGCGCGGTGAAGCTGATCGAACGCTCCGCTCTCGATTGGCCCGAGCTCGCCGAGCTCTACACCCGGCAAGTTCGCCAGCCGCTGATCGATGATCTCAGCGCCTACCTGCGCCGCGGCGTCGAGGCCAAACGCCTGCACCGCCTGCCGCATCCCGAGATCGCCGCTCGGCTGCTGATCGAGAGCACGGCCTGGTTCGCCATGCATCGTCACGGCGACTTGCAGCGCCAGCCGATCGCCGACGAGGCGGCGCTCGCCACCATCACTGACGTCTTGCTGCACGGTCTGCTCAAGGAGTGATCCGATGCTTCGCGCTACCCAGCTGTTGCTGAGCTTACTCGCCGTGCTTTGCCTCACCGCTTGCCGCCCGGGCGCCGCCAGTTTCGAGGGCGGTCCGGTCAGCGACTGGCCGGTCTATGGCGCGGACGCCGGCGGCACGCGCCACTCGTCGTTGACCCAGATCACTCGCGACAACGTCGCCGATCTCGAGGTCGCCTGGACCTACCGCACCGGCGAGCTCGAGCGCGCCGAGCGCGCCAAGTGGCGCAATGCGACCTTTCAGACGACGCCGATCCTGGTCGACGGCACGCTGTATTTCTGCACCGCCACCGCCCGGGTGATCGCGCTCGATCCGGAGAGCGGAGCGCAACGCTGGAGCTTCGATGCCGGCATCGACCAGCAGGTGCCGCGCGCCGACCTCGCCTGCCGCGGCGTGTCGGCCTGGTCCGGCGGCAACGGCACCCGCGAATGCGACCGGCGCATCTTTCTCGCCACCGTCGACGGTAGATTGATCGGGCTCGATGCAACCAGTGGCAGGCGCTGCCAGGGCTTCGGTGCAGCGGGCGAAGTCGATCTGACGCGCGGCATGGGCAATACCGATGCCGGGCGGTACGGCGTCACCTCGCCGCCGGCTGTCGTCGGCGATCGCGTCATCGTCGGCTCGGCAATCGGCGACAATCAGCGCACCGACTCGGCGAGCGGTGCGGTGCGCGCCTACGACGCACGCGATGGGCGGATGTTGTGGAGCTGGGATCCGGTGCCGCGCGATCCGCGCGATCCGGCGGCGGCAACCTGGCTCGACGGCAGCGCCACGCGCACCGGCGCTGCCAACGCCTGGTCGATCCTCTCCGCCGACACCGAGCGCGATCTGGTCTTCGTACCGACCGGCAGCGCCAGCCCAGACTTCTATGGCGGCGAACGGCCTGGCGAGAACCGCTACGCCAACTCGGTAGTCGCTCTGCGGGCTGCGACGGGAGAGGTGGTGTGGCACTTCCAGACGGTCCACCACGACCTCTGGGATTATGACGTCGGCTCGCAGCCGGTGCTGATCACCTTGCGCCGTGACGGCGCCGAGATCCCGGCGGTGGTGCAGGCGACCAAGATGGGTCACCTCTTCGTGCTTCATCGCGAGACCGGAGCGCCGCTCTTCCCGGTCGAAGAACGCCCGGTGCCGGGCTCGACCGTGCCGGGCGAATGGACCTCGCCGACGCAGCCCTTCCCACTGGCGCCGCCTCCCCTGATCCCGCAGAGCTTGAGCCCGGATGATGCTTGGGGTTTGACCGGATGGGATCGGGCTCGCTGCCGGGTTGCGCTCGAGCAGGTCGACACCGGCAACATCTTCACGCCGCCGAGCCTGCGCGGCACGGCGATCTATCCAGGCAATGCCGGCGGCAGCAATTGGGGCAGCGTCGCTTTCGATGCCGCCAGTCAGCTGGTGTTCGCCAACACCAACAACTTCCCGACGGTGGTCCGCCTGCTGCCGCGCGCCGAATATGAGGGCGAGAAGCTGGCCAACCCCGGCATCGAAATTTCGCCGCAGCACGGCACGCCGTACGCAATGCGCCGCGAGTTCGACTACCTGCTCTCGCCCTTCGGCATCCCGTGCACGCCACCCCCTTGGGGGACGCTTGCGGCGGTTGACCTGAGCCGCGGTTCGATCCGCTGGCAGGTGCCGCTCGGCACTACCCGCGACATCGCCCCGGTGCCGGTCAGTATCGCCTGGGGCACGCCGAATATGGGAGGCCCGGTGGTTACGGCGACGGGTCTGGTATTCATCGCCGCGGCGATGGACAACTACCTGCGAGCTTTCGATGCGGACACCGGGGAAGAGTTGTGGCGGGGCCGTTTGCCGGCGGGCGGACAGGCGACTCCGATGACGTATCGACTGCGTCAGGACGGCAAGCAGTTCGTCGTCATCGCAGCGGGAGGACACGGCAAGATGGGGACGAAGTTGGGCGACGCGCTGGTCGCGTTCGCGCTGCCATGAGCGACCACGGTGAGCCGAGCCGCCGCGCTCTACCGAGCGCGGCTACATCGGGCCGCGCTCTACCGAGCGCAGCTACATCGGGCCGCGCTCTACCGAGCGCAGCTACATCGGGCCGCGCTCTACCGAGCGCAGCTGCATCGGGCCGCGCTCTACCGAGCGCAGCTGCATCGGGCCGCGCTCTACCGAGCGCAGCTACATCGGGCCGCGCTCTACCGAGCGCAGCTACATCGGGCCGCGCTCTACCGAGCGCAGCTACATTGGCGCTGGTGGTGTTGCTGGCGGCTGCGGTTGCGGCGCAGGACGAAGTCGTGGTTACCGCTCGGCGCGCGCCGCAACCTTTGATCGGCGTCGCCAGCTCTTTCAGCGTCGTTGGCGCCGCAGATCTGCATGATGCGCGTCCGACCGTCGGCTTCGAGGAAGCGCTCAATCGCGTTCCTGGCGTGTTTCTCCAGAACAGCGGCAATTACGCTCAGGATACGCGCCTGCAGATCCGCGGCTTCGGCACCCGGGCGGCCTTCGGCGTTCGCGAGATCAAGGTGCTGCTCGATGGCCTGCCCGAAACCTTGCCGGACGGGCAAACTCAGCTCGACGAGATCGATCTCGATGCCATCGAGCGGATCGAGATCATCCGCGGCCCTGCGGCGTCACTCTACGGCAATGCCTCCGGCGGGGTGATTCAACTGTTCAGCACCACGCCACCGCAAAGTCCTCGCTTGCGCACCCGGCTGCTCGGCGGCTCGTTCGGCTTGGCCAAGTACACCGCCGAAGCCGGCGCCGGCAGCGGCCGCGCCCGGCTCAATGCCCATGCCTCACATCTGCGCCTCGATGGTTTTCGCCGCCACAGCGCGACCGAGGTGACGACACTCAACGCCAAGCTCGAAGTCGAACCCTACGACGACACCATCGTCACCACCCTGATCGACGGCGTCGATGCGCCGCGGGCGGACGATCCGGGTGGGCTGACCCGTTTGGAGCGCGACCTCGATTCGCAGGCGGCCAATGCGGCCAACGTCAACTTCGACGCCGGCGAGAGCGTGCAGCAAGGACGCATCGGCTGGAAGCTCGAACACCAGCGCGGCGCCGCCGCGCTGTTCGCCTACGCCTATCTGCTCTACCGCGATTTCGAGAACAGCTTGGCCTTCGAGGACGGCGGCGTGGTGACCTTCAACCGCTTCAGCCCCGGCGCGGGAATGCGCTACTCGCGCGAGCTGACGTTGCTCGGCTTCGAGCAGACCCTCAGCGCCGGCGTCGACGTGCAATGGCAGGACGACAATCGCCGCCGCTATGACAATCTGGGCGGCGAGCGCGGCGGGCTCGATCTGGCCCAGCGCGAGCGCGTCCTCGGAATCGGCCCGTATCTGCTCGAGGTGATCGAGCTCACCGACCAAATCGAGCTCAGCGGCGGCGCGCGCTACGACCGGGTGCACTACGATGTCGACGTCGACTTCGACGCCAGCGGTAACGACAACTCCGGCTCGACGTCCTTCGACGCGTGGAGCCCGGCAGGCAGTCTCCGCTATGCACCGCTCCAATGGACGACCTTGTTCGTCAACGTTGGCACGACCTTCCAAGTGCCGACGACGACCGAGCTGGCGGTGCCGGACACTTCCGGGCTCGACGGCGATCTCGAGCCGCAGACGGCGATCAGTTACGAAGCCGGCTTGCGCCTGCAGCACGACAGCGGTCTGCGCGGCGGCCTGAGCGGCTTCCGCATCGACATCGACGACGAGCTGATCCCGTTCGAGACCGAGCCCGGTCGCACCGATTTCCGCAATGCCGGGCGCTCCCGACGCTATGGCGTCGAGGTCGATTGGCAGGCGCAGCTGATGGAGACCCTGCGCTGGACCGGGGCGCTGACGTGGATCGACGCGGAGTTCCGCGACTACCGCATCAGCGGCGCTCCAGAAGGTGTGTTCGATGGCAATGACGAGCCGGGAATCCCGCCGTGGCAGATGTTCTTCGAGCTGCTCTACCGCCACCGCAGCGGCGCGTTCGCTGGGCTCGAGGCGTTCCTGGTCGGCGACTACTTCGTCGATGACGCCAACACCGCCGAGACGCGCGACTACCAGCTGCTGACGCTGCGCCTCGGCTGGGACCTGCACTGGCGCCGCTTCGAGTTGTCGCCGTTCCTCACGCTGAACAATCTGCTCGATAGCGACTACGACGGCACGGTGCGGGTCAATGCCCGCGGCGGCCGCTACTTCGAGCCCGCCCCGGGCCTGAACCCGGCCGGCGGCATCCACCTCAGCGCCTCCTTGTAGCCCATTCCCCTCCCCCGCGCGCAAAAAATGCGCGCGGGGCAAGGGAACGGACGAAGGCCGCGGCGACTTCGCTCGGGGTGAGGCGGTGGGTGCAGAAAGTTCGGGGTCGGCAGGTGGAGCATCTGCGCCGGGCTTGCACCACTTCTATGGGACCGCGCGGCGCCCAGATCGCCGGGTCGGTGTCGGCGAAGAGAGCAAGGCCGGGCGTGCCGAGAGCGCCGGCGAGATGACTGATGCCCGCGTCGTTGCCGATGTAGAAGGCGGCGCGCCTGAGGATTGCGGCGACCTCGCTCAGCTGTGGGGTGGCGATGGTGACATCCGTCTCGAGAGAGACGCCGCCTTCCAGCTCGGCCGGCCCGAGCAGGGCTGCGATGACGCATCCCGGAAGCTGTTGCCGCAGCAGCGGCATCAGCTCGGCAAAGCCGAGCCAATTCTTCCCCGGCGAGCCGCTGCCCGGGTGAATGGCGATCAGCGGCCCGCCGCGCAGATCGCAGTGCGGCTCGATCGCAGCGAGACTGGCGTCGTCACAGGCGATCACCTCGCGTACCGCCTCCGTCGCGGCAGGCGATGTTTGCAAGCAGCGGGCGTAGTAGTCGACGGCGTGCTCCGCCTCCGGTCGGAAGCGATGGATGAAGGCACGCGGACCGAGACTGTTCAGTGCAGCCGCGAACTCGGCGTCGCCGTAGCCGGTCCACGAATGCGCCACCTCGAAGCCACCGAGCAAGGTCGCGGTGTGCGACGGCACCGGCAGTGTGCCGGAAAACAATGCGGCGATCTCGGCGCGATCGATCGAGACGAGGCGGGCATGTAGCTGCCGTCGGGCCGGTCCAACGTAGCCTCGCCGAAGGTGATTGACGGCGGCAGGTGAGCCGGGCCGCCGCGCTCTGCCGAGCGCAGCTACATCGAGGGGCTGCTGGCTGTCGACTGAGGCAGGTGAGCCGGGTCGCCGCGCTCTGCCGAGCGCAGCTACATCGTTGAGATCGAGCAGCGACAACAGCTCGGGCTTGGCCACCAGGGTTAGCTGCGAAGTGCTTGGGGCGGCCTCGGCGAAGGCGACCAGTCCGGGCAGTAGACAGAGAAAATCGCCCAGGGCACCCGGGAAAAACATCAGCGTACGCACTGCCGCACCTGCTTGGTTGACTATCGCGGGCCGGCCGCTATCGTCCCGGCTCCCATGGCCATTCGCGCTGCCTCATCATGCCTCGACCTGATCGGCAACACCCCGGTGGTTCGCCTCGGTCGCATCGCCGGTGAAGGAGCCGCGGAGGTCTGGGGCAAGCTCGAGTCGATGAACCCCTCCGGCTCGGTCAAAGATCGCATCTGTCGCGGCATGATCGAAGCGGCCGAGCGCGAGGGCCGCCTGCAGCCGGGTGCCACCATCGTCGAGGCGACCAGCGGTAACACCGGTATCGGTCTCGCTCTGGTCGCCGCGGTGAAAGGCTACCGCTTGGCGCTGACGATGCCGGAGACGATGAGCGAAGAGCGGCGCAGCCTGTTGCTGGCCTACGGCGCGGAGCTGGTGCTCACCGACGACAGGCGCGGCATGCACGAGACCGTCCGCAAAGCGGAGGAGATCCTCGCCGAGCGGCCGGGATCGTTCACGCCGGAGCAGTTTCGCAATCCCGCCAATGTCCAAGCTCACGTCGAAACCACGGCGGTGGAGATTTTGCGCCAGTTCGAACAGCTCGACGCCTTCGTCACCGGCGTCGGCACCGGCGGCACGATCACCGGGGTCGGCCAGGTTCTGCGGCGCGAACGGCCCGGTACCCGGATCATCGCAGTCGAGCCTGCCGCTTCGCCGGTATTGTCGGGCGGACAAGCGAACTTCCATAGGATTGAAGGTATCGGCGCGGGTTTCGTGCCGGAGATCCTCGCTAGCGACATCTACCATGAGGTGCTGCAGGTAGAGGACGAGGAGGCCGCCGCTTACACTCGCCGATTGGCGCGCGAGGAAGGCATCCTGGCGGGGATTTCGGCAGGAGCGAACGTCTGCGCCGCCACCCGGGTAGCGCGTGCGCTCGGACCCGGTAAGATCGTCGTCACCATGTTGTGCGACACAGGCCAACGCTATCTGAGCACGCCGCTGTTCGAGGCGAGTCCCTCCGATGACGGATAAGCTTGCCA
>DASPMH010000825.1:0-2379 GCA_035627175.1 Terriglobales bacterium
ATGCCGGCTACCTGCCCCGTCTGCGGCGGCGAAGTCGTCCGCGAAGAAGGCGCGGCCGCATACCGGTGCATCGGCATGAGCTGCCCGGCGCAGTTGCGCGAGTCGGTGCGTCACTTCGCTTCGAAAGGCTGTCTCGATATCGACGGACTCGGCGACAAGCTGGTCGCGCAATTGATCGATAAGGGCTTGGTTCGCACCGTCGCCGATCTCTATCTTCTCACCAAGGATCAGCTCAAAGATCTCGAGCGCATGGCCGACAAGTCGGCGCAGAACATTGTCGACGCCATCGCCGCGAGCAAGCCGACGACGCTGGCGCGCTTCGTCAATGCCCTCGGCGTACCTCATGTCGGCGAGCACACGGCAGAGGTGCTGGCGGATCATTTCGGAGACATCGACAGCCTGCAGCAAGCGCGCGAAGACGAGCTGTTGGCGGTTCGTGAAATCGGCCCGGAAACGGCGCGCGAGGTCCACGCCTTCTTCGCAGCCAAGCCCAATCGCGAGGTCATTCGCCGCCTGCTCGACGCGGGCGTGCAGCCGAGCTGGGACAAAAGGGCTGTCGGCGGCAAGCTCGCCGGCAAGACTTTCGTTTTGACTGGAGCGCTGTCGCGCCCGCGCGACGAGTTTGCCCGCCGCCTCACCGGCGCCGGAGCGAAGGTGACCTCGAGCGTCAGCAGTAAGACCGACTATGTCGTCGCCGGCGAGGATGCCGGTTCGAAGCTCGAACGCGCCACCAAGCTCGGCATTGCCGTCCTTGATGAAGAAGGTCTCGAGCGCTTGCTGCAGGATTGAAGATGGCGGCGAAGCGAGCGGAAGTTCACCTGCGTATTCGCGGCCGAGTCCAAGGGGTCGGCTTTCGTTACTCGACCTATGAAGTCGCGCGGCGACTGGGCTTGCACGGGTGGGTCCGCAATCTGCCGGACGGCGACGTCGAGGTCGCCGCCGCCGGCGATGCCGCCGCAGTCGAGGAGTTGGTGCGCTGGTGTCAGCGTGGCCCTGCCGGTGCGCGCGTGCAGAGCGTCGAGCCGTTGCCGGCAGACGGCTCCGCCGGCACCGCCGAATTCCGCATCACTGGTTGACCCCCGAAGGCCGGATCAGCGGCGCCGCCGCGCTGCCCTGCGGCCCGACGCGGCCGATCACGTTCATCGCCAGAGCGATCATCGCACCGACATCGGCGAGATTGGCGGGTAGCACCAGGGTATTGGTCTCCTTGGCGATCTCGCCGAACTTGCCGATGTACTGCTCGGCGACGCGCAGCTGGACCGCTTCGTAGCCGCCCGGCGCCTGAGTCGCCTGCGCCACTTGCCGCAGGCCTTCTGCCGTCGCATGGGCGATCGCTTCGATCGCCGACGCAGCCCCCTCGGCCTCGTTGATCTGCTGCTGCTTCCTCGCCTCCGAGGCCTTGATCACCTGCTGTTTCTCGCCTTCGGCGGCATTGATCGCCGCATCGCGCTCGCCTTCGGACGTCAGGATCACGGCGCGCTTCTCGCGCTCGGCGCGCATCTGCTTCTCCATCGCGGCGAGCACGTCCTTCGGCGGCGTGATGTTTTTGATCTCGTAGCGCAGCACTTTGATGCCCCAGGGCTCGGACGCCTTGTCCAGTTCCGCTACCACCTGAAAATTGATGTGACTGCGCTCCTCGAAGGTGCGGTCGAGATCGATTTTGCCGATCTCACTGCGCAAGGTCGTCTGCGCCAGCTGCGAGATGGCGAAGAGATAATCCGACACTCCGTACGAGGCGCGCTCGGCGTCCATCACCTTCAAGTAGAGCACGCCGTCGACGTGTACCTGAACGTTGTCGCGAGTGATGCAGCTCTGCTCGGGGATATCGACGGCGTGCTCCTTGAGCGAATGGCGATAACGAATCGCATCGACGAACGGTACGAGGATGTGAAAACCCGCGCCGAAGGTCGAGTGATACTTGCCTAGCCGCTCGACCACATAGGCGTTCTGCTGCGGCACCACCACCGCAGTCTTGACGATCACGACGATGACAAACGCCGCCAGCACGGCGACGACGATCAATGCTCCGTCCATCGCATTCTCCTTGTTGTTCGCCGAATCACTCCGGCCGCAGCCAGAGAGTCAGACCATCGACTCGCTCGACCCGGCAGCGCTGGCCACGGCGCAGCATGCCGCCGTCGTTCGCCCGAGCATTCCAAGAACTGCCCCGCAATTCGGCTTTGCCGACCTGGTTCGGAGCGAGATCGTCGAGCAGGACTGCCGTCTCTCCGATCAGAGAATCGACGGCATCGCCGCCGGCCGGGGATTTCATCTTGCCCAGTAGTGGATTGCGGAACAGCAAGAGCGAGACGATCGACACCGCCGAGAACACCAATCCTTGTCCACCGAGCGACGACAAGACGCCGACGGCGGCCAACC
>DASPMH010000826.1:0-2501 GCA_035627175.1 Terriglobales bacterium
CCGCGACGGCAAGGCGGTGCTGGCGCTGGTCGAGAATCGCGATCCAGACGTGGTGACCTGGCTGATCTCCGAATTACCGGAAAAAGTGAAGCGCGAGATCGACGCCCTCAGTCTGGCACTCTACGACCTCGGCAAGCTGCACGGCCATCTAATCCTGGTGCATGGCCGCGGCGATCCGCTGGTGCCCTACAGCGAAAGCCAGGCGCTGGCCGCGGCGGCCTCGAAAGCGCGGGTGTCGCTGTTCCTCGTGGACGAGCTCGGCCATGTCGACTTCAACGCCGTGACCATCGCCAATGCCTGGACGATGTGGCGCGCCGTCGACGCGCTGCTGAGCGAGCGCCGCTAGCGCATTCCTCCCCATTCATATGGGGAGGTGCCCCGCTCATAGCGGGGCGGAGGGGTCATGAGCCTCAATCGTGGTGCTGCTCATGACCCCTCCGTCAGCGTAAGACGCTGCCACCTCCCCATATGAATGCACGGCTGTCCGGGGAAGTTAAGCATAATCGAAGCACAGTTGATTTGGGTCTGCTTTTCGGAGGGCGGTGGAAGGGTTGACGGGCGGAGGCTTGTCGATGTGATCGATGGTTTTGCGCAGGAAGAGGCATTGCCCGACGAGCTGAGCGAAGCGGATCGGCTGGAGGGCCAGGCGGTGCAGACGGGCAGCGAGGCGCAGCAACAGGAAGGCGATCATGGCGGCCAGGATCTGCAGTCGGATGGCGTTCTCGGAGGTGCCGAGGAAGCGGCGGATGTTGAGATGCTGCTTGATCCAGCGGAACAGCAGCTCGATCTGCCAGCGTGCCTTGTAGAGACCGGCGATCTCGGTGGCCGAGCGCGTCTGGTCGTTGGTCAGCAGGTCCATGGTCTTGCCGTCGGCGTGGCGCCGCAGACGGATGCGGCGGATCGGAATGTCGAGCTTGGCGCGCCGCGGCGTGGCAAGCCTGACCTCGGCGTCGCTGAGAATGGTGAAGCCGTCGCCTTGTGCCTCGTCGACCGGCCGGCGGCGAACGGTGCGGAAGTGAGCGTTGATCTTGCGTCGGGTGACGAAGGTGGCTCCCGCCCGATCGATCTCGGTCCACCAGCCATAGTGGCAATAGGCCTTGTCGTAGACGTAGGTCGTTCCCGGCTCGATCGCAACCTCGCTGCGGAAGCTGACATCGTTGACGTTGGCCGCCGTGATCGACAGCCGCTCCGGCATGTCCTCCTCGGGATCGTAGACGACGTGCAGCTTCAGCCCCCGCGTCCGGCCGTTCCACCGCACCCAGTCGGCCAGGTGGCGAAGCGGGATCGGCGTCGAATCGATCAGCCGCACCAGCGCGCCGCCTTCACGGCGCATCGGCCCGTGCACCTGCCGGATCAGCAGGTTGACCAGGTCGATGAAGATCGCCGGCGGCCGGCGCCGGTTGGCATCCGACAGCGTCGAACGGTGCAGCGGGCTGACCCCCAGATGATGGTGGTGATGGGCATTGGCCTGCCAGATCGCCTCCAGTTCGCGCAGGCTGCTCGCCCCGGTCAGTTGGCCGCACACCAGGCTGACCAGGTGCGTCCAGCTATCGAAGCTCTTGTCGTAGGCGTCACCCCTGTGGCGATCCACAATGGCGTCGAACTGCCGCCGATCGATCGGTTTGAGCAGGCCGCCGAAAATGCTACGCCGATACCGCATGCCCGGTCTTCTTCCTTTCTGAGTCTCAGCAACCAGAAAGTAGCGGACTTGTGCCGCTGGGATCGGGCATGCGCCTGCGTCACATCGAATCATTCCCCGGACAGCCGTGCATGTGAATGGGGAGGAATATGAAGGGATTGTCATGGCAGACATGATCGGATTCGTAGGCGTCGGCACCATGGGCGAGCCGATGTGCCGCAACCTCGCGCGCAAGAGCGGCGCGACCATCCTGGCGGCCGACCGCAATCCCGAGCCGCTGCAGCGGCTGGCGGCGGACGGCGTGAAGAGCGCGTCGCTCGACGAGGTCGTCGCGAGCTGCCGCACCATCTTCCTGTCGCTGCCGGGCGGCAAGGAAGTCGAGGAAGTGTGCCTCGGCACCGGCGGCCTCGTCTCCAAGGTGACCATGGGCTACACGGTCATCGACACCAGCACCGCGCCGGTGTCGCTGGCGCGCCGCCTCTACGCCGAGTTCGAGGGCAAGGCCTCGGCCTTCGCCGACGCGCCGATCGCCCGCACGCGCCAGGCGGCGATCGACGGCACGCTGTCGATCATGGTCGGCGGCAGCCGGGCGACGTTCGACCGCATCGAGCCGCTGCTCAGGCATCTCGGCAACGAGGTCACCTATTGCGGCGAGGCCGGCGCGGGGCAGACCGTGAAGATCCTCAACAACATGGTGCTGTTCCAGACGATGGTCGGGGTGGCCGAGGCGCTCTGCATTGCCCGCGCCCACGGCGTCGACGGCAAGACGCTGCTCGAGACGATGAGCAAGGGCTCGGGCGATTCCTTCGGCCTGCGCAACCACGGCATGAAGGCGATGCTGCCGGGTATCTTCCCGCTGCGG